>NZ_JBBPCC010000022.1:0-147410 GCF_038070315.1 Paenibacillus filicis
GGGGCAAATGCTGCTCCAACTATCTGTTTTCTACCCAGATCGCATCGGTCAGCATCTGCGCTGAAAATTTTTCTCCCCTCGGGGAGAAGTCTTTTAAAAGAGTTTACACAAAAGATTTGACAGACCCCTGAAGATCTCAAGACTCTGCCAACACTAACTCATCCGCCTTCTCGCCATACCGGTACTTCCTGAGATCGGTATCATGCTTCAGCACTGTAAACATTCCCGATGCTTCTTCGTACGATACTTTATCTTGCTCACCTGCCCCCAGCGCCTCTCGTACGCTGATCCAATCTAACTGCTCCTCATGTTCCTTGAAGATATAAATCTGTCCGCCTGTGTTAGAAACAGCGATAACTTCTTCCAAGCCGTCACCGTTGAGATCACGTTCGTACATCGTTGCATTTTGGAACATCAGATAATTGGCCATTCCTCCGTTTTGCTCTCGATTATAATAGGTGCATATACCTACGCCATCGACTCCGCATACTTGGCATATTTTTAGAGCGGTATGACCGAAAACACGTGTTAAAGCAATCTGAGCATCATAGAGATGACTAAGTCCAAAGTCATAAATAACCTCAGGACCGGTTAAACGGTCAACGGTGTATCCGAAATGACATAAGGCAATTTGGGGTGATCTTGAAGTGACTTATACTTCAATAGAGTGCCAAAGCCGTCCATGCTTTTTTTGCTCAGCACTTCAATATCGGCATAAGAGATCTGCTCAATCATCCGATTGTCTGAAGTGAGCAGCGGATTCACCTTATTGCTCAATCCTGGCAGAATATCCGGGGCGTTCACGGAGATTGTGCTGCCGTTGCCAATCTGTTTGGCATCGAGCTGTTGAAACGTAAAAGGAAGCTACTTCGCTTCGGCACCGGAATCCGAATAAAACGAAGCACTAGTAGGAGGGGAGGCGGGCAGCTCGCTCTTATCGAATAAAAGATCTTCATTTGTTACAAACAGCAAGGATAATCCCATCGCCAAACAAGCCAAGGCAATGGCCAATACTTGTTTGGCCAATTGTATAGTTCGTGTTTCTTGCCGGTCAAGCTAGTTATTGATAATCCATCTGTTCACCCCCATCCTATTAGACAAGAGTGATCCGGATAAGTTCCCTTGTTGGAGCAAAAATCTACGATCCCCGCTAACCATTGATTCAATTCTTTAATAAATCTATTGAACTTTTCAATTATACATTCACGCCAGAGTATCCTATGATGGAATATATCCTACTTTATTCATGGGAATTATTGAATATAAGGAGCTCTGATGCTGCACTGGAAGCGAAATCTGTACATTCTATGGCTGGGACTATTTTTTAATCATTTGTCATACACCTTGTCTGTCCCGTTTTTTCCACTGTTTCTGCAGCAGGATCTGGGCATCAAGCATGGACTGGAGATCTGGTCTGGCGTTTCGATTTCGATCAGCTTTCTGATCAGCGGATTATGTGCTCCATTCTGGGGATCGCTGGCCGACCGATACGGCAGTAAGCTGATGCTAATCCGTTCAGGCGTTGGACTGGCCGTTGCCCATCTGGCGAATTATTTTGTCCATGATCCCTACATGTTTATTGCGGTGCGGGTTTTTCAGGGACTGATGGCCGGCTTCAGTCCTGCATCCGTCGCCTTGGTCGGGACGAACACGCCGGAGAAGCATGTCGGCTATGCACTAGGCGTCATCTCGACGGCTACGGCAGCCGGGAGCATTCTTGGACCTCTTGCGGGCGGCGTAGTGAGCCATTGGATCGGGCTGCGGGGATGCTTCCTTGTGTCCGGAGCGATTACGCTTGTATCGGCCCTGATGATTCTTGGGGTCAAAGAATCGCGCGAGGAACGCACTGTGGTTCGCTCCAGCATCCTGGAGGATCTGAAGATTGCGGGATCCACCCCCGGTTTAATGCGGATCTATGGTTTGGTTCTGCTTGTCTCGACTTCTGTGCTGATTATCGAGCCGGTGTTGACGCTATACGTCGTTCAGCTTGGAGGAGACATAAATCGTGCGACACTAAGTGCGGGGATCGTCTTCTCGGCGATCGGCGTCGCTACAGTCATTATGGGGCCCCGTTGGGGGAGGATCGGCGGCAGGATCGGATATGAGAAAACCTTGTTTATCGGTCTGCTGGGCGGAGGGATTGGCAGTCTCCTCCAGCTGACCGCGTATAACCTGATTTATTTTGGAAGCTTGCGATTTGTGTATGGGCTGTTCTTCGCCGCCGTGTACCCGGCCCTGAATGCGCTGATCATCCAACATGCCGACAAGCATTTTCGGGGCAGAGCTGTCAGTCTAAGCCAGACCGCGCATCAATTCGGAATCGTGCTTGGGCCGCTGCTTGGAGGTTTTCTGGGGGGATGGGCCGGGGTCCCCGTTATTTTCTCCCTTACAGGGGTTGCGCTGCTGGGAGCGGCGTGGGCCGTCAGGGTGAACGAATTTAAGCAGGCGGATAGAACGGAGATGGGGATCGAGGCAGATTCCGGCCGCAGCAGTCTGAATAAGTAAGCGCTGTTTAACCGTCCATAGCTATGAAGTAATGACAGGCACGATGATCAACACACATTACCATACGAGGAGGACTTGCACATGACGAAAAGACAATTGAAATTGGGAGCAAATTTGAACGGGGTGGGCAATAGCATCTCCTTCTGGCGCCACCCGGACATTCCGATCAATGCCAGTGTAAGCCTGGATTTTTACAAGAAGCAGGCGCTTAAGGCAGAAGAGGGAAAGTTCGACCTGCTTTTTATTGCAGATGGGCTGTTTATCAATGAGAAATCCAACCCTCACTTTCTGAATCGATTTGAGCCTTTGACCCTGCTTACTGCACTGTCGGGGGTAACTTCACATATCGGACTGGTTGCTACCTTGTCTACTTCATACAGTGAACCGTTCACGGTGGCAAGGCAATTCGCATCTCTGGACCAACTAAGCGGGGGAAGAGCCGGCTGGAATGTGGTGACTTCCCCGCTGGAAGGGTCGGCCCTGAATTTTGGCAAAGGCGAGCATCCGAACCATGCTCTGCGCTACGAGATTGCGGAAGAACATCTCGAGGTCGTCAAAGGACTGTGGGATTCCTGGGAGGACGATGCCTTTGTCGGAGATAAGGAGAACGGCGTATTCTTTGATCCCGCCAAGCTGCATACGCTGAATCACAAGGGAACTCACTTCTCTGTGCAGGGGCCGCTGAATGTGGCTCGCTCCCAGCAGGGCTATCCGGTCATCTTCCAAGCTGGCTCTTCCGAATCCGGTAAGGATTTGGCGGCCCGGTCGGCCGATGCCGTCTATACGGGGCATGAGACGCTGGAGGAAGCGCGGGAGTTTTATAGAGATGTGAAGGCAAGAGCGGTGTCGTATGGACGCAAGGCCGAGGATATCCTGATCTTCCCGGGGATTGGTCCGATCGTAGGCAGGACGGAAGAAGAAGCGGAGCGCAAGTATCAGGAGATTGCAGAGCTGGTCGATATCAATCAAGCCCTGAATTATTTGGGCCGTTATTTTGAACATTTCGACTTCTCTCAATTCCCGTTGGATGAGGCTTTCCCTGATATCGGCGAGCTCGGCAGCAATAGCTTCCGCAGTACAACGGACAGAATCAAGCGGCAGGCTCGAGAGGAAGGGTTAACTCTGCGACAAGTGGCTCTGCGAGCCTCTACGCCGAGGACATCGTTTATCGGCACGCCTGAACGCATAGCCGATCTGATCCAGGATTGGTTCGAAGGCGAAGCGGCGGACGGCTTCAATGTTCGCACTGTTGTACCGGGCGGGCTGGCGGACTTCGTGGATCTGGTCGTTCCGGTCCTGCAGCAGCGGGGTCTTTTCCGTACGGAGTACGAGCAGGATACGCTTCGGGGCAATCTGGGGTTGAAGATTCCGGCCAACCGCTACACGCTAGAGACGGTGAAATAAGTCCACCATTGATAGCGAAATCAACGTCTTCTTCCCACCTTCATCTCCATGGAAACATGCGAGATGAAGGTTGTTTTGTCTATACCCAAATAAAGGCATCAAATCAAAATGGAGAATTTTATTAGGTTGTCACTCGCAATAAAGTGTAGAGGAGATTAAGAGATGCGGCTGAATAAATCATGCTCCGCTCCTCCCCTAAGGCTAATTTATGAAAAGCGCCATTCATGGAAAGAGAGAAGAGCCGGTATGGGACAGAGATAGAGCCTGCAGGAAATCGATATCGGTCTTATTTGAAATTTACATATCCCAAGAAAGGAACAGATCTGAAGTAACCCCGCGTCCGTATAAACCGGTGACTCTGAACTTCCGTGAAAATGGGCGGGAGCTTTTTGTTATATTCGGAATATCCATTTTATGGTATGTTTTATGAATTAGGTTCTTTTCTGAAGGCTATGTTATCTCTTAATGTTGTTTTTCAGCAAAAAGAAAAACCGCCCGTTAAGGAGGTGCTAAAGTTCCCCGAGAGCTGAACAACTTATGGATTTAGGTAGTAATCAAGTAAAAACACTTGCCGCTCTGTATGCTTTGAAGTTGTCCTGCTATGGCTTCAATAACTTTTCTTGAAGGCAGGTTCGTTTCATCACATGTTAGAAGCACATCTTTAATATTCATTTGTTTTGCTTCCCTAATCAACTCACGCAAAATAATAGTGCCGTAACCCTTTCCACGCTCACTGGGTCTTATTGTGTAACCGACATGCCCACCTGATTTTTTTAAATTTTCATTTAAGTAATGACGTAGCTTACCTATTCCTACGGGCTTTGAATCAATAACTAACCAATACGTTGTTTGAGGAACATGACTGCTTGGGAGGTTTAATCCCGCTGCCATTTCAATTTTCTCCCTAAGAAATCTTGGAAATTCAGCATAATCAATATCGAATCCTGAGTTCACATAACCATTTTCGCCAGAACCAATCTCAACAATCATATTGTAAATATCCCTGCCATCAGTTAAATTTGCAGGACGTAGCTCAATCATCGTATTCACCTCACCCATAGGTAATTTTAACCTTAATATCGAACCTGCCAATAGCTCAACAGTAAGCCATCAGTCGAAGCCTGGCGTTCGTATCCTTCACAGAAAACAGACATGAGGACACCAACATGTATTTCTTATTCGCGGCGGTGTTCTCAAACTCCTTGCTATCGATAAAGCGGAACCACGCCAGGTAGTGCTCCAAATGTTTGGTTGCCACCCCGTTGAAGAGGGTCTATCCATCGTTTCAGGCGGCTGTAGTAGCTGTTGACGTTCTGTATATGGTAAACGCCTTTCACGCGCTGTTTCCCATCGAACTTGAAACGGTAATGTGCCAATACCTTTTGATTGGCATAGGTGCTAACGATGCATACATGCCAATTGGTGAAGGCTTAAATGGAGGTATGCAATATATTGCCTGGTGCTTCATGGCGTATTGTTCCGTGTCAAAAAGACTGAGATTTCAAAGAAAAAATGGTTACCGAAGGCTCTAAATATAGAGCTGGTGACGGAGCAGTCGGAACGAAAGTGATACTTGAATACAATAATGGAAAGTGGCAAGTTTCAAAAGCAAACGGCACTTGGAAAAGTTAATTTACAAAAAAAGCAATAAATTAAAACGGGGGTATGTATCGATGGATGTGCAACAGTTCAAATCCTATCTCCACGAGCTATTTGGCCCGCTGCTTACAGCATTTCAAGAAGATGAAGAGTATGGATTCTGTAATTTCACTTTAAATCATTATGAGAGAATCGCCTACGCTACGAATATTACACCGGAGCTCATCGCCCAGGCTGCTGAACACAATGTTCAGATGCTCATTACGCATCATGACGCATGGGACTTTGTCTATGGCATGAAGGAAAAGTGTGTAGAGTTACTCAATCAATATCAGATCGCACATTGTTATATTCATCTGCCCTTAGATTATGTGGAATTCGGTACGTGTACGTCATTGCTGAAACGACTCGGCGTCAGTAAGATGGTTCAATATTCCCGGAATATGGACGGGTATAGTGCCATTGGGATTGGAGAATTGGAGACCCCCGTGGCTCTTGAGAAGCTTGTTGGAACAATGACTGACGTACTGGGCGAAAAGGTCTTCTTCCAAAAGAATAGCAATCAGGAAATTAAAAGGATAGGTATGGTGACTGGGGCTGGAAATGGAACCGATCAGCTAAAAGAGGCACTGGATAGCGGCTGTGATGTGTACATAACCGGTGAAAAAACACTCTATACCGTTCAGTACGCCAAGTTCATCAACCTGAATATTATGGTTGGAAGTCATACCTTTACAGAGATCTTCGGGGTAGAGTCGCTGGCGCAAAAGCTGAAGGAAAGATTCGATGAGCTGGAAATTATCCAGCTGCAAGAGGAGCATAACGAAGTGATCCTGTAACCAGCTTATGGGACAAGATCAAGCGACCACTTCCCCAAAAAGCATGGCCATGCCCCGAAATCAGGGACGTTGCCATGCTTTTCTTTGGCTTCTGAGGAGTAGCCTGGTACAAGCAAAATGAATTCGACTAGCTGTGCTCCTGACTTACGCTATGATCATAGGCCGCTCTGGCTTGCTCGACAAGCGAATAATGAGTCTTCGCCCATTGCTTCAGCTCTAACATAAGGGGTATCAACGATTCACCAAGAGGAGATAGAGAATACGCCACGATTGGAGGGATGGACGGTGTGACATCGCGTCGGATCAATCCGTCCCGTTCCAGCTGTCTTAGGGTTTGAGTCAGCATTTTTTTGGAGATGCCTTCGATTCGTTTTCCTATTTCACCGTAACGGATACGACCGTCTTCCAACGCGTAAATGATTAGCGCGGTCCATTTGTTGGAGATTATTTCAAGCACTTTGCTGTATCCACAAACGGTTAACGATATATCGGGTTGTATGGATTTTTTCGAATGGGCTGACATTGTTTTAAGCCTCCTATGCACTTTTAAGTTCCCTGAACACTTCAAAGTGCCTACTTACTTTATTTTAGTTCATGCCGTATTGTATGTCTATAGACATACAAAAAGGAGAGATTTTCGATGAAGGTTTACGAAATTCATGATGGATTTGGACTGGACCACGTACAAGCAGCGGAGCGTTCGGTACCCGTCCCCGGTCCTCACGAAGTTCTGATCAAGATGCGGGCGGTCTCGCTTAACTCTAGAGACTTGGGTGTCATTGACGGGTTTTATAACCCGGACATGAGGCTGCCGTTCATCCCGGTATCTGATGGTGTTGGCGAGGTGGTAGCCAGCGGGGAGCAGGTAACCCGGTTTAAGACAGGAGAGCGGGTAAGTGCAATTTTTACCCAGAGCTGGATTTCAGGAGAGCCTACACAGGAAAATTGGGTGAGTACGCTGGGAAGTCCGCTTGAAGGCCTCCTCGCGGAATATGCCGTTCTTCCCGAAAGCGGATTAGTTCATGTCCCTGATCATTTGACGGATGAGGAAGCGGCTACACTCCCTTGCGCAGGTGTTACGGCCTGGCATGCTCTTGTGGAAGAAGGCAACATCAAGGCCGGAGAAACCGTTGTTGTGCAAGGGACCGGCGGCGTCTCTTTATTCGCTCTCCAATTTGCGAAGCTGTATGGAGCTAACGTGATTGTAACCTCAAGCAGCGACGAAAAATTGGACCGGGCAAAGGAATTCGGTGCGGATTACGGGATCAATTATCGACAAACCCCCGAATGGGATCAAGCCGTGCTCGAGCTAACGAATGGCCGGGGAGCGGATCATATAGTCGATCTGGGCGGCTCCGCCACTTTGAATCGGTCCATCTCAGCGCTGCGGGTCGGAGGACAAATCAGTATGGTTGGCGTACTTTCCGGGGTTCGTGTGGAAGGCTTTGATATTATTCCGGCCATTTTAAGAAAGGCACGACTTCAAGCGATCAACGTTGGCAGCCGCGAAATGTTTGAGACGATGAACCGATCCATCGAACAAAGTCGGCTTCGACCGATCATTGACACGGTTTTTCCGTTCGAGAAGGCTGTTGATGCTCTGCATTATTTAAATCATGGATCTTATTTCGGGAAAATATGTATTAAATTTTAAAAATGCTACGCAATAGAGAGATAAATCCATAGAATTTATTGACCGACATGCACCTGTCATCAATGAAATACCCGGAGACGAAAGCTGCAAAAAGCAGTGTATTCGTCTCCTTTTTTTCATCCACAATATAGCAACCATTTAACATAATTTTCTAGAAAATAAGTCCAATGTCTCAAGACAGAATTAGGACCTAAGCATTAATTTTGTATAAAACAAGAAAATAGTTCCACAAAAATGATTTTGAGTATAAAGATTTCTTCGTAACGGTCGATAGATGAATATGTAACATCTTCCAATTGATTTTTGGGAAAGGAGGCCATTGAGGAACAGAGCTATTTAGACACAGATCAGATTTCGGATGGAGAAGGAGGAGAGAGATTTATGTTTCGCATGAGTAACAAGGTTTTGAAAAAAGTTTTACTTGGCATGCTGGCATTGACGGTGCCGGCGAACTGCTTGCCGCTCATAACGCCAAGCTACGTACAGGCAGCAGCAGAGACAGGGGCGCAGCTCATCTCTCTGAACCGGCCGGTGTACGCTTCCTCGTCACTCGGAGGCAATACGCCGGATACGGTGGTGGACGGCAAGCCGAATACGCGCTGGGAGAGCGTATGGAAGAAGGATCCGCAATGGATCTATGTGGATCTGGGCGCCCGTGCCTCCGTCTCGAAGGTGGGCATTCGTTGGGAGAACGCCTACGCGAAGGCCTACAGCATTCAAATCTCCGATGACGAGCTTACGTGGAAGGATCTGTATGCCACCACGGAAGGCAAGGGCGGAACGGAAACGCTGGATGTGGCGGGCGAAGGACGCTATGTCCGCTTGCTGGTTACCAAGCGTGCTCAAGAAGCTTATGGCGTATCCGTATATGACTTCGAGGTGTACGGCACAGGAGGCGTCAGCCAGCCGCCAAAGAAGCCGATGCCGGACCTTGCCCTACATAAGCCGGTTCAGGTTTCCTCCACCCAGAAGGAAGAGCCGTGGTCGGAGAACCTAGAACCGAAAAATTACTTGCCTTCCAATGCGACGGACGGCAATTCCGATACCCGGTGGTCTTCGGCATTCCGGGACAATGAGTGGATCTACGTGGATCTGGGCGACGTTCGCGAGGTTGGCAGCGTCGTGCTGAACTGGGAGGCTGCAGCAGGACGAGCCTACGATATTCAGGTGTCCAACGACTCGGTCAATTGGACAACGGTGTACCGACAGCTCAAGGGCAATGGAGGCAAGGACGAAATCCCGCTCTATGCTTCCGCCCGGTATGTGAAGATGAGCGGGATCGCCCGCATATCCTCTAACGGGTACTCGCTCTTCGACTTCGAGGTACATGCTTATCGGGAAGGCGATCCGAAGCCGGTGCACAGCATCCCGGCTATTCCGACGGCCTCGTCCGTCCAGGTCGGGGCAGGCAGCTACGAGATCGGCGATATTACCCAGCTCGAGCCTATGACGCCCAAGTATCGGACGGACAACATCCAGTCTCCGATTCCATCCAACGATTGGTGGCAGTCGATCCTAATCGCGAACCTGGGAGACGGCAACAGCCTGATCACGCTTCCGTTCAAAAGTAAATATACGAAGCAGGGGCTGGCTCTGCTGAATCCGGGAGCGGGCTTTGCGGCGTCGGACGGTGGCTCGGTCAATGCCGACGGCGATCCCGACCTGTACATCTCGACCAATACGATCAACCCGGCTACCATGCAGACCAAGATTTCCGGCTACGGCGACTACTCCGCATCCGTCATTCTGAGCGACGATGAGACGGCCAAGATGGAGACGACGTTCGTCAAGGGCTCGCCGTATGTGTACCATACGTTCGCTAACCCGGATTCGGTGATCCTGCAATCACCGGTCATGACCCGTATCTTCGACGACAACAATGCTTCTCTGCTCGAAGAGGACGGAGCGGTCTGGACCGGTGACCATATCGGTATCGAGGTGGTCAGTACCGACAAGGCGCCTCAACCGCAAAGCTTCGTGCGGCAATACGGCATCTTCGCGCCTCCGGGTACGACTTTCATGAAGCTCGGCAATACGCTAAAGCTGAGGTTCCCGCAGGGCAGCAATTATCTATCGGTCGCTACGATGACATCCGCACAGGATCTTAGCTACTACTACCAGCATGCCTATGCTTTTATCCGCGATACGAAGGTAAGCTACAGCTTCGACCAGCAGACATCGATGGTGACCACGAGCTTCGAGTCGCAGACCGAGCTGAAGCGTCCGGGCTTCTCGTCCGACACCTTGATGGCGCTGCTGCCGCATCAGTGGAAGCTGACATCTACGCCGTTGACGAATCTGACATATCCATCCATCCGCGGGACGCTGAAGGTGCGGGAGGGGAACTCCTTTACGACGGCGGATCGGTTCAATGGCATCATTCCACAGTTCGTGGAGCCGAATGATCCGAGCTTCTCGCGGGCGAAGCTGGTCGCCTACCTGGACTCGCTCGATGCGGACCTGGCGAATGGGTTGATGATTAAGGACCCGTACTGGCAGGGGAAAAAGCTGCACCCGCTCGGACTGGCGGCGCTGATCAGCGACCAGATTCAGGATACGGAACGCCGAGACAAATATCTGCAGGCGCTGAGAACAATCCTGACCGACTGGTACACGTATTCGACGGACGAAGAGAAGCATTCGCATTATTTCCACTACTCGCCGGAATGGGGGTCCATCTTCCCTTACGCCAGCGGATTCGGCCTGAATACGGGCTTGACCGACCATCACTTTACGTATGGGTATTACGCATTCGCATCGGCGATCCTTGCTACCTATGACAAGCAATTCTTGCATGATTATGGGGATATGGTGGAGATGCTGATTCGTGATTATGCGAATCTATCGCGTACGGACAGCCAGTTCCCATGGTTCCGTAACTTTGACCCATATGAGGGCCACTCGTGGGCCGGAGGCTATGCAGACAACCACAGCGGCAACAACCAGGAAGCTGCTGGCGAAGCGCTGTTTGGCTGGGTCGGGCAGTATATGTGGGGCGAAGTCACTGGCAACCGCGAGTACCGCGATGCGGCAATCTGGGGCTTCAGCGTAGAAGAGAAAGCAGCTGAGCAGTACTGGTTCAACTATGACGGCGACAACTGGCTGCCAGGCTACAAGCATGCGACGGCCGGTCAAGTTTATGGCAGCGCCTATGCGTTCACTACATTTTTCTCCGGCGACCCGGAGATGGTGTACGGCATTCATTGGCTGCCGCCAGCGGAATGGATGACCTATTATGCCAGACAGCCTGAGAAAACGACGCAAGTGTTCAATGGGATGATGAAAGACTTGGGCGGTCGTCCTATCGCCAGCTGGGAGCATATTTTATGGCCTTACCAGTCCATGAGTCAGCCTCAACAGGTCATCCAGAATTGGAATACGAGCCGCATGCAGCAAAATGAAGTGTTCAATGCTTACTGGTTCATTCACAGCATGGCGTCGCTCGGCACCCGGACGACAGATATCTGGGCGAACGATCCTGCGGTAACGGTGTACAAGAAGGGCAATCAGTACACGGCTCAAATCTGGAACCCGGCGGATACGGCCAAGACGGTTCAATTCTACAACTCAAACGGAGCACTCGGTTCGGCGACGGTGTATCCACGTGCGACCGTAGCGGTCGATCCGCTGAAGGTAACGAAGGTCGAACCCAATGAAACGGGCTCCGGCATGAAATATTTGGACCGTGCAGGCTGGAAGATCAAGACCTCTTCCGTCGCAGGCGGAGAGCCGGCAGCCAACATGCTGGACGGCAATCTCGCGACTCGCTGGTCGTCCGGTGCTGCGCAGAACAGCTCCATGTGGATGGAGATCGATCTCGGCAAGCCGGAATCCTTTGATACGATTTTCATGAGTTCCGGCACTAGCTACGGAGATTACGCACGTGGCTACAGTATCTACGTCTCGCAGGATGGGGTGAATTGGGGCAGTGCGGTGGCCAGCGAGGTCGGAAGCTCGCCGAGTCTGGCCGTGATGCTGCCGGTGCAGCAGGCCCGCTACATTCGCATTGCGCTGAACACGGCTGCAGACAGCTGGTGGTCGATCGCCGAGCTGAAGGTCGCCAAGCTGGGCAAGGATGCCGTGAAGCCTGAAGAACCGCAGCAGCCAGGACAACCCGGACAACCTGGGCAGCCTGGCAATCCCGGAAATCCCGGAAATCCGACGAACCCTCTTCCTTCGGGAGAGCTGGACCGTTCGCACTGGGTCGTCACAGCCTCCTCGACGGGAGGAGCGGACATCGCCGCCAATATGGTAGATGGCAAACTGGGCAGCCGGTGGAACTCTGGTCAGGAGCAAACGAACGGCATGTGGGTGAAGGTGGATCTAGGAGCAGTTCAGAGCTTCGACACGTTATCGATCGACCCCGGTCACCATGGAAGCGACTATGGGCGCAGCTACAAGCTGTATGTGTCCCAGGACGGCCATACATGGGGACAGGCGGTGGCTAGCGGGGCAGGGAAGTCTAAAGACGTGACAACCTTAAGCTTTAACAGGCAGCAAGCCCGTTATCTGAAGATCGAGCAGACCGGATGGGCGACCAAGTGGTGGTCGATTGCCGAACTGAACATCTACGATCAAGGCCTCGGCAAGCAGAAGGAGCTGACGCGCTCCGGCTGGAACTTGACGGCTTCCTCGTCTGCTGGGGATGACCAGCCGAGCCGTATGCTGGATGGGGACAAGGGAACCCGATGGTCCACCGGCGAGCGGCAGAAAGCCGGACAATGGATTCAACTGGACCTGGGAGAGGCTCAGCAGTTCAATCAGATCGTGCTCGACAGCGGCAAGAGCAGCGCCGACGATTACATCCGCAAGTATGAGGTGCTGATCTCGAACGACGGGCAGAACTGGGGAACGCCGGTCGCTTCCGGCCAAGGGAAGTCCGCAGTCACCCGTATCGTATTCCCTGTGCAGACGGCGAGGTATATCCGGATCGCCGGGACAGGCGAGGCGGACAAGTGGTGGTCTGTGGCCGAGCTTCGGGTATTGGCACCTGATACTAACCCGGACGGTTCGATGCAGGAGCCATCCGCTCCTGAAGCGCTCAGCCGGGAAGGTTGGACCTTAACCGCCTCGTTGGCGAGCGCCGAGGATCTCGGCAGCATGCTGGACGGCAACAAGGGAACCCGCTGGTCCTCGGGAACTCCGCAGAAAAACGGTCAATGGGTGCAGCTTGATCTTGGCCGTGACATGCGGTTCAATGAGATCAGCCTCGATTCCGGCTATAGCCGGGATGATTACGCCAGAGGGTACCGGATTCTCGTATCCCATGATGCCTCGAGCTGGACACCCGTAGCGGAAGGGCAGGGCAGCACGGTAATGAACCGCTTGTCCTTCCCCGAGCAGAATGCCCGGTACATCCGGTTCGAGCTGACCGGAGAGGCATCCAACTGGTGGTCCATTGCCGAATTGAATGTTTATAACTAAATAAACGGCACGATGAGGTTGAAGAACCGTCAAGGGAGATGTTCCTTTGGCGGTTTTTTGATGCAGCACGAGGACATTGGTTTGAGAGGATATTGATTTCAATTGACTGTCTGAATAGCGAGTGTTACAATCTGATCCAATATACCCATTTGTTGATAAATATTAGGGGGAGTTACGATGTCTGAACAATCCGTATCCGACAGATTGGAAGCTCTGGGAATTGAATTACCTGAAGCGAGTGAGCCAGCAGCTAAATATGCTAACTTTGTTCAAGTTAACGGGTTGCTGTTTGTTTCAGGGAAAGGGCCTGCCGGAAATCCTAGGGGTAAGCTGGGCAAAGAATTTACAACCGAAGAAGGCTATCAATATGCCAGACAGACCGGCATTGAAATTCTGGCTGTATTAAAATCCGCGTTAGGTTCTCTTGATAAAGTCAAAAGGGTTGTTAAAATTCAAGGATTCGTGAATGCAGAACCTTCTTATGAAGAACATCACAAGGTGCTCAATGGTTGTTCGGATTTGATGCTTGAGGTTTTCGGTGAACAAGGGATTCATGCCCGCTCTGTTTTTGGAGCAGTCTCCGTAAGAGATCATTTGCCGATTATTATCGATTCCATTTTCCAGGTTGAGGAGTAGTCTATGACTTGACACTCTCCAGACATATTTGCTATATTGGTCCATGGAAAAATGATAATGATAATCGTTATCATATAAATTGTTCATGGTTTGGGGAGGCAAGTTATGCAAACAAGAAAATCTTGGTCCATTTTGTTATCGATACTGCTCATGATGTCGCTTATACTGGCGGCATGCGGCGGCGGCACCCGTCAAGGGAACGGTAATCCCGGCAACGGAACGGCTACAGGAGAGCAGCCGTCTACGAACGGCAGCCAGGGAGCCCCGGCAGCAGCCGGAGGCGATAAGGCTCAGACGCGCAGCTTCGAGACGAAGAAAGGGATGGTCACGATCCCGGCCAAGCCCAAGCGGATCGTCACGGACTTCTATGGAGGCGAGCTGCTGTCGGTTGGAGGCAACGTAATCGGCGTGGAGCCGACGACTTTCAAGAATCCATTCGTCAAGGATCTGCTGGCCAAGGCCAACACCAAGGATATCGGCGAGCCGCTGAATCAGGAGAAGGTGCTGGAGCTGGCGCCGGATCTGATCGTCGTGATGAAGGACCAGAATTATGATTCCCTGTCCAAGATCGCCCCGACCCTGTATCTGCCTTACGGTACGGCTACGAATATTTATGAGACGGTCAGGCTGTTCGGGGATATTGTCGGAGATAAGGACAGAGCCGAGGCCTTCCTCGCTGAGTTCGACAAAAAGGCGGCGGCCGGACGGGAGAAGCTCAAGGGCGTCGTCGATGAGAACGCGACCTTCGGTCTGTATGAGCTGACGGACAAGGGGGAGCTGTGGCTGTTCGGCGACAATGCCGGACGCGGGGGCCAAGCGATTTACAATGCGCTGAAGCTCAAGAAGCCGGACGCCAACAAATCCGATAACCAGACGATCCAGCTGTCCATGGAGCTCCTGCCCAAGCAGGCGGCTGACTATATGTTCCTGACGACCTACGACCCTGAGAACAAGGGCGAAGCGCTCAAAAATCTGAAGGAATCCGCCGTTTGGAAAAGCTTGAAGGCTGTGAAGGACAACACGGTATTTTTCAATGATTTCGATACGTATTACCGGTATGACCCGATCGCGATCACCGCTCAGATCGATCTATTCGTCGAGATGATCCTTTCGCGGAGCAAGGAAGCCAAGAAATAGCCATGCAAGTACGCATGCCTCATATCTGAAACAAAGCCGAGTCAGAGCTATTCAAGCATCTGAACTCGGCCTTTTTATTTTTCCCAGAAATAGATTGACACTGGAACTTATTGTATTGTATGATTCGCCATGAGTATTAATAGTAATAATTACAAACAAACGGAAAGGTGTGAACGACTTCAGGATGGAGTTGTTGGTAGGCAGACTTTATTCCGGCATGGATTGAGAATGAATATCATAATTAAGTATGGAGGTTCGCTATGGCACATCTGTTGATGATTGAAAGTTGGGTAGGGGCGAGCGGCAACCTGCTGCCGCCGCTGCTGAGGAAGCTGGGGCACACGTACACCTTCGTGACCCGCAAGCCGGAGCATTACCAAAGTGCGCTAAGCACGGAGAAGCATCCGGTCATGCGATATGCTGAATCCGTAATTATTACGGAGACGAATGACATTCCGGGCTTGATCGACTCCCTCAAGCCGTATCGCTTCGACGGTGTCATAACGGTGTGTGATTACTACATGGACACTGTCAGAGAGGTGGCCCAGGCGTTCAAGCTCCCGTGCCCTTTCCCGGATGAGGTGAGGACGGTACGCCAGAAGCATCGGATGCGCCAGGCGCTGGACCGGGCCGGACTAGCCAATCCTGACTATCGACTCGCGCATAGCTGGAGCGAAGTGGAGGAGTCGGCAGCCGAGATCGGCTATCCTCTGGTGCTGAAGCCGGTAGACCTGGCCTCCAGCGCCTTCGTCAGCCTGATCCGCGACCCCCAGGAGCTGCAGGCCGCTTATCTGGAGCTCAAAGCGTTCCCGCTTAATTTCCGCGATCAGCCGAGAGACTGCACGTATTTGCTGGAAGCGTATATGGAGGGCGAGGAGGTCAGCGTCGAGAGCATCTCCTATAACGGGGAAACGACCATCCTGGGCGTGACCGACAAATCCGTGACCGGAACGCCGTACTTCATCGAAAACGGCCACATGTTCCCGGCCAGATTGAGCGAGGAAGCTCACCGGGAAGTGACGCAATTCGTGCGCGATGCATTGCAGGCTACCGGCTTCAACCATGGAATCGCCCATACGGAAGTGAAGCTGACGGCAGAGGGACCGCGGATCGTTGAAATCAATCCGAGAACGGCTGGCAACTACATTGTTGAACTCATCGACCGTGTGACAGGCATTGACCTGCTGGAGGCCTTTGTGGATTTGTCGATCGGGAAGCAGCCAGCCGTAGCAGCACGAGATCTCGGGATTGCCAGTGCGGCCGTCATGTTTCTTGTCCCTCCTCAGGGCGGCACGGTGTCTGGTATTGAAGGGGTCGAAGCTCTCGGTACGCATGAGCATATCGTCCGTTATCACGTGGAGAACTGCGCAGGCAAGACGATTGCGGTTCCGATCGATAACGCCTGCTACCTCGGTCACGTGATCACAGAAGATAAGGAAGGACTCGATGCGAGAAGGTATGCGGAAGAAGCGCTGGAATGCATTGTCCTGACTTTTGAGCCAGCTGGGGAGAGGGTATGAGGCCCATGACTAGACATGCCCGGTACGCTGTGGCGGACTTGCGGGAAGACATCTTGGCCGGACGGCTCGGGCCCAAGCCCGATACCTTGCCGGTGACCGGAGCTTCGTATATTTATCAGACGACCCGGTTCCCGTCCTCGGTGACGAAATATCACAATTATTACTTGCTGCTAAGGGTAGAGTCGTACTTCGGGGCTTGCTCGCATACGGCCGATCAGTTGAATGGGGAGGATGCAGCGCAGTTCTCGGGACTTTCTCTCGATGCCGTCCTGCGGGACGAAAGACTTCCTGTACAGATTGCCGCCATGGATGCTTATCTCGGTGTTGTGTACCCGCACCTGGAGCTTTGCACCCGAGCCGTTGAAATTTCTGCGGGAACACCCATGTACAAAGCCCAGCAGCGCGATGCCCTGATTGCAGATACGGCTCATATTCAAGCCTCTGAGCAAGTGGCGCTGATCGGCGTGGTCAATCCTCTGGTCGAGGCGATCCGGCAGCGCGGGGGAATCTGCTTGCCTTGCGATCTGCAGCTGAAGGAAACGCAGTGGGGAGATCCGGTTGAACCCAATATGGAAAAGGTACTGGACCAGGCGGACCGTGTCATTTGCACGGCTATGACCTTAAGCAACGGCTCATTCGACCGTATTGTAGAGCGGGTCAGGGAGAGGCAGATTCCGCTGACGGTCTATGCGCAGAGCGGAAGCGCGGTTGTCGCTCAGTTTAAGAGTCGCGGGGTTACGGCGCTTATTGCTGAGCCTTATCCTTTCACACAATTCAGTGCTGCAGCGTCACAGCTCTATGTGTACACAAGCCGAGAGGAGAACGGAGATGTCCATGAAAGTTAAGCTCGATACGGATAACTTCCTGCATACGAACCCTTCGCTTTATCTGGCCTTTAATGGGGAGCATGACCAGAGCATGGCGCAGTTCATACATAGATTGTTAATTGATTATAAAGCTGGGAAGAAGGTACTGGATATCGGCTGCGGCCCCGGGCGTGAGGTGGCTTATCTGCATCAAGCCGGATACGAGGCTGTCGGTCTGGATAATTCGGAAGAGATGCTGTCGTGGGCCAGAGAACACTATCGGGGACTGCCGTTTGTCTACGGGAATCAATCCGACTTTGCCCTGGGGCAGCAGTTTGATGCGCTGTATTGTGTAGGCAGTACATTTCTGTACAATTTCACCAATGTTGAGGTGCTCGCCAGCCTGCAGCGCTTCCGTCAACACCTTCATCCCGGCGGGCTGCTTTATCTGGACATGCGCAATGCTGCGTTCTTCCTGACCAAGGAGGGGCAGCGCTGGCTCACGGAAGAGCTGGCCGAGCAACGCAAGGTGGCTGATACCGTCGTATCGCTGCAAACCCGGTTCAGCATCGATCTGGCCGCCCAACTGCTGGAGCGGGACTATTGCTGGACGGTGCCCGGGTACAAGCCCATCGTGGAGCATCTCAGACACCGGCTGCTATTCCCGCAGGAGCTGGCGTATTACCTCGCTTCGAGCGGCTTCCGTCTGCTGCGGATGTTTGACAAGCCGGCGCCACATGTGGACATCGTGGACCCGGATGAGCCTTTTACCTACAGTCAAGACATGGTGGGAACGCGGATGCAGATCATTGCTCAGGCGGTCTAAGAGGAGCGGGAACGTGAATTGGAATTATATGAGTTGGCTGCAGCATGCAGATGCAGAGCAATCGCAATTGGAGGCTATTTGATGAAGAAATTATTATCCACCCTTACCTTAGCAGCAATCCTAACCGTCACGGGGTGCAGCAGCCCTGCTCCAGCGAGCCAGAGTATAGATTCGGCAAGCCGCACAACAGAAGCGGCCAAAAACCAGGAGCTGATTGTCGCCGGTCAGGAGATCAACGCAAGCCTCGACCCGGTCAAGCCGCTGACCTCCAGCTATTTACGCAATATCGGGGCGGCCGAAGCTTTGTTTAAAGTGAGCGCCAAGGGGGACATCGAACCCTCTCTAGCCGAAAGCGCGACGGAGCTCGATTCCACGACGTGGGAAATCAAGCTCAGGCCGTCAGCCCGCTTCTGGAGCGGCAAAGCGATCGATGCCCAGGCCGTGATCGACTCGCTGGAGCGGTCCAGAGCCCAGGACCTGCAAGCGAAGCCGTTCCTGGATGAACTCACCTTCGCCAAGACAGGAGATTACACGATCCAGGTCAAGACCAAGCGCAGCCATCTGCAGGTGCCGATGAATCTGTCCTACTACCAGACCGTCATTCACAATGCGGAGGCCAAGTATGATGCAGTGAATACAGTGGATCTGTCCGGCATGTACAAGGTCGTCGAGTTTACCCCGAAGCAGAAGCTGGTGCTGGAGCGGAATGAGAGCTATTGGGGGACCAAGCCTGCCATCCCGAGGGTCGTCTATGAAGAAATCGGAGATGAACAGACTCGGGTACTATCTATATTAAGCGGACGCAGCCATGTGGCCCTGAATATCTCCGCGACGAGTCTGGGACAGTTCAAGGATAACAAGAAGGCACGGCTCTCGGCGACTCCGGCTGCGAACACGCAAACCATCTACCTCAACCTGAAGCAGTCGCAGCTCAGCGATGTCCGGGTCCGGCAGGCGTTGTCTTGGGCGCTGGACCGGCAGGAGCTGGTCACGCTGGCGGTGGAAGGGCAGAGCACGCCGGTCACGACTTGGCTAAGCTCCAATCCGGCCTACGCGGAAGCGCGGAATGCCGCTTATACGAAGCCTGATCCTGGGAAAGCAGCCGCCCTGCTGGACGAAGCGGGATGGGTGAAGGGTACGGACGGCATTAGATCCAAGGACGGTAAGCCCCTAACCGTACGCCTGATGACCTGGGGCGGCGATAAAGCGCTCGGCGAAGCGCTGCAAAATCAATGGACGCAGATCGGCGTCAAAGCTGACGTGCAGCACGGGGACTACAGCCTCGTCCAAAATGCCCGCAAATCCGGCGATTGGGACGCGGCCATCGAAGCCTGGAGCACGTTCGGGGATGAGCTGACCTTGCTAACCGGCCAATACGCTCCTGAGGGAAGTGCTAATTACGGAGGCTACCGCGATGATGAAACGAGTAAGCTGCTGGCCCAATTGGCGGAGGCGTCGGATGCTGCGGCCCGCCATAAGCTGGCGCTTCAGATTAATGACCGGGTTGCCCAGCAGGCGCCTGTCATCAGCTTATTCCCGCGTCCGCAGCTTACGGCGGTCAGCCCGTTGCTTCACGGCTTCGAGGATCACTTCAGACAATTCGAGAATGTCGTGAACGCCAGCCTGACCCTGGATTCCAAGTAAGCCGCTGTTATGTACAAGCGGGTACTGCGTAAGCTGCTGGAAGGTTTCTTGACATTATTGGCGGCGACGTTGATTTTATTTACCCTAATCCGGTTCGCTCCCGGAGATCCCGTTGATCTGCTGCTGGGCCAGCCGGGAGAGGTCGCCGCTAGCCATTCCCAGGCCTATGACGAGAGAGCGGCCGAGCTGCGTACCCGGTGGGGACTGGATCAAAGCATGCCCACCCAATATGCATCCTGGGCTTGGCGCCTGCTGCATCTGGACCTGGGCACCTCGATACATACAGGGAGAGCGGTCAGCTCGGAGCTGGCGGACAGAATCCCGGCCACGGCTATCCTAACAGCCGCAGCCCTGCTTCTTCAAACAGGGCTGGGCGTGCTGCTCGGGATAGGGTCTGCGCTCAAAGCTGGCAGGTCCTATGACCATGTCATTAGACTGCTCTGCATAATCATGGCCTCCGTCCCGGCGTTCGTGATCGGGCTACTCCTGCTATCCTTGTTCGCCGTCAAGGCGGGCGTTTATGAGATCAGCAGCGAAGCCAGCCTGTCCAGGCTGTGGCTTCCCGCACTTACGCTGGGGCTGATCGGCGCACCGCCGTTCATCCGGCTTGTGCGGGCGAACATGCTGGCTGAGCTCGGTCAGCTCTATGTGCTGTCGGCCCTCGCGAGAGGGCTAGACCGCAAGCGGGTCGTCCGGCATGCTTTACGGAACGCCCTGCTGCCGGCGGTTACGGTGATGGCGCTCTCGCTCACATCCCTGATCAGCGGAGCCGTCGTGATCGAAAGCATTTTTTCGTGGCCGGGACTGGGCAAGTATGCGCTCGATAGTCTGCTGCTCAAAGACTATCCGGTCATTCAAGGCTATGCTCTGGTTATGATTGCGCTTGTCATTATCATACATTTATTCGTGGATATCATGTATGCGCGGGTCGATCCCCGCGTCCGCCGTCCCGAAGAAGCAGGAGTTGAAGAATATGCTTAACGCCAAGCTCCCCGTCAGTCTGGTCGCGGGCGTCATCCTGCTCGGTCTATTGGTGGTTCTTATTGTGGGTGCATCATGGTTCACCCCTTATGACCCCGTGAAGCAGAACGCGTCGGACCGTCTGGAGAAGCCAAGCTTCCAGCATCCGCTGGGTACGGACCGCTTCGGCCGGGATGTGCTGGCCCGCACACTGTACGGGGGGAGGAGCACCCTGATCTCGTCCGTCACCGCACTGGGCGCTGCCTTGTCCATCGGGCTTCTGGCGGGACTTATCGCGGGTATGTTTCACGGTACGCTCCTGGATACCCTGCTGATGCGCCTAATCGATGTGCTGCTGGCCTTTCCCTTCATGGTGCTGGCTATGGTCATTGCGGCGTTATTCGGCACCAGCCTGATCCATCTGCTGGCTGCAGTCGTATCCGTATGGTGGGTATCCTTCGCCCGGCTGACCCGGAGCGTGGTGCTGCAGGCCAAGCAGGAAACTTCATTTGCTGCAGCCCGGGTGCTCGGAGCCTCCAACAGCTCCCTGATGCTCCGGGAATTGCTGCCCAAAGCGGCAGGGCCGGTGCTGGTTTTGGCGACGTTCGAGCTGGGCAGCCTGATTCTGTCCATCGCGGCCCTGTCCTTCCTCGGACTGGGCTCACAGCCTCCTGCTGCAGAATGGGGCAGCATGCTGGCTGACGGACGCGATCATTTCATGCAGGCCCCGCATATTCTCCTCGGACCGGCTCTATTTATCGTCATGACCGTGCTGGCCTTTAACTTTATCGGAGAAGGGCTGAGAGATCGGCTGGACCCTTATGAGCAAGTCAAGCTGTAGCTTTAGCTTAGAGGGAAAAGGCCCTTGGGCTTTGTTACCAAATCAGGGGAGGACCGGACATGTCCCATCAGGAAGACGAGACGGTCCTGCGGGTTCGCAGCCTGCAGGTAACCTATAAGCAGCAGCGGCAATCCGTTCCCGTCCTGCATAACCTTTCCTTCGACTTGAAGAAGGGCGAGATCTTGGCGCTGCTCGGAGAAAGCGGATCGGGGAAATCGACGCTAGCCAGGGCGATCACAGGGCTGCTTCCCCCCTCGGCTCAGATCGCAGGGGGAGCTTTACAGCTAGGGGCTGGCGCCCACATGGAGCTTACCGATAAGAACATGCCCTGGGAGCTCATCCGGGGAAGAAGGATCGGGCTGCTCTTCCAGGATGCCCAGCAGGCGCTGAACCCCGTGCTGCGGATTAGGGAGCATTTCCAAGAGAGCTTGCGTTTTCATCGCCTGGCCTCGGGTGAAGAAGCGGATGCCATCAGTATCCGCCTGCTGGGCATGCTCGGATTCCCGGACGCGCCGGGTATGATGGAGCGTTATCCGTTTCAGCTCAGCGGTGGCATGTGCCAGCGTGTATGCTTGGCTCTGGCGCTCTGCCTCAAGCCGCACGTACTGATCGCGGATGAGCCTACCTCTGCGCTGGATACGGTGAATCAGCAGGAGCTGCTTCACTTGCTGAAGAAGCTGCAGCAAGAGCTCGGTTTGACGGTGCTGCTGATCACCCATGATATCGCAGTGGCGCATGCGGTCAGCGACCGGGTGATGGTCCTCCATCAAGGGAATGTCGTAGAGATCGGAGGCACCCGAGCCGTATTGGCAAGGCCTCAGTCTGATTACACCCGCCGCTTACTGGCTTCCCGCTCCCAGATCGTGAGGCCGGTGCAGGACGGCAAGCTTACTTTGCAGGCTGGCGAGCCCTTGCTTGAGATCGTCGGACTGGAGAAAGCTTTCGGACGGAGGAAGGGTGTGCTGCGGGATGTTCACCTGGCGCTGGAGCCTAGGGAGGTCCTCGGCATTCTCGGGCAAAGCGGCTGCGGCAAGTCCACGCTGGCCCGTTGCATCGCCGGTCTTGAGCCGGTAACCGGGGGGCGGATGCTGTACCGCGGTGCCGATATGACCCGTCTGAGAGGCAAGGCCAGGCGCGAGATGTGCAAGAAGATCCAGCTTATCTTCCAGAACGCCAGAGCCAGCCTCAATCCGGGACGTACAGCGCTGGAATTGGTTCAGGAGCCGCTTCGTTATCTGAAGCTTGGCAGCAGGAAAGAGCGGGAAGCGGAGGCCAGGCATTATCTCCAGGAAGTGGGGATTACCGGCGATATGATGAACAGGAAGCCGCCGCAGCTCAGCTCCGGGCAATGCCAGCGGATCGCGATTGCCCGGGCTCTTGCCGTGAAGCCGGAGGTTCTGATCTGCGATGAGGTGGTGTCGGCGCTCGACATGGGGGTGCAGGCGCAAATTCTGGCCTTGCTGCAGCGTCTGCATAAGCAATTGGGCTTCTCCATCGTGATGATTTCCCATGACATCCGGGTGCTTCGTTCCTTCTGCCACCAGATTGCCGTGATGAACCAGGGAAGCTTTATTGAAGGCAAGCAGGCAGCCGCTCTGCTCCATGAGAGCCGGCACGCGTATACGCAACGGCTGCTCCAAGGTGCCGAAGCACTGGAAGCAGGACTTGATTCGGGTAGGAGGGATAACCATGATCGCGAGCATTTTGGAGACTATCGGACATACGCCGCTCATCACGCTCCCCAATATCAACAAGCCGAGTGAAGGGCAGGTACTGTTTAAGTACGAGCGCAATAATCCCGGCGGCAGCATCAAGGACCGCGCCGCTTACTATATCGTGACCGAGGCCGAGCGCAGGGGGCTGCTGAAGCCCGGGGGGACGATCATCGAGTCCTCCAGCGGCAACTTCGGGATCTCGCTCGCGATGATCGGCGCAGCCAAGGGGTATCGAGTCATCATCCTGGTCGATCCCAAAACGACAACCGCGAACCTCGCACTGCTGCGGGGCTTCGGAGCGGAGGTCATCGTGGTCACCGAGCAGGACGACAGCGGCAGCTATCACAAAACCAGAATTTCCCTGGCCAACAAGCTCGCCAGGGAAATCGAGCATTCCTTTCGCCCGGACCAGTGCTTCAGCCTGCTGAATAGTGAAGCCCATTATAAAAGCACGGCCCGCGAGATCACGGAGGCCTGCCCCGCGAGGCTGGCCGCCTTCGTCACGGCGGTAAGCACCGGCGGACAGCTCGGCGGAATCTCCCGATACCTCAAGACATTTGCACCCGAGGTGCAGATCGTGGGGGTGGATGCCGTCGGCTCCGCGATCTTCGGAGGGCATGCGGATGCTTACCGCATCCCCGGCATAGGCCTCGGCTGGACGCCGGTGAATCTGGATATGAATCATATCGACCAGGCCTATAAGGTCACCGATGAAGAAGCGTTCCTCACCGCCCGGGCGCTGGCCCGTCATGAGGGGATTCTTGTGGGACCCTCCAGCGGAGCCTGCGCGCTGGTCGCTCTCCGGCTGGCACAGGAGCTTGCACCCGGAGAGCGGATCATCTGCATGATTTCCGACGGAGGCGAGCGTTACATCCAGACCTTGTTTAACGATGAATGGATGGAGCAGCAAGGCTTTGCGACGTCCGTTGACATGGAGGGCCTGCGTACGATGGCTCAGCGCTTGCAGCCGTGGAGCCTGCACCCGGCTGGCAGCGCCAACTATCGCTCCGACCTGCTCCAGACGCTGGAGGTGCCGGAGTCGACGCTGCATATGAATGCAGAGCTGCTCAGCCGGGGCGTGGATAGCCAGGGAGGCTCTCTGTTTATCGATTGAACACATGCCCTTAGGAGGGTACAGGGAGCAAATTCATCGATAACAGGGGCCGGAGGTTTAGTCGGATGCTTGGAAGCAATGGAAGCAAAGAAAGTAAAGAAAGTAAAGAAAGTAAAGAAAGTAAAGCAAGCAAAGCCATTTCAAAACCCTTTCTGCGCCTGTATGCATTGGCGCTATTGTTCTTCAGTGCCAATTCGATCCTAAATGTCATCTTGCCCCTGCGCATCGAGGCGTTCGGCGGAAGCAATAGCCAGATCGGGTTCATCATGGGCGCTTATATGTTCACCTGCATGTTTTTCCGGCCGTGGGCCGGTCATCTGATTTACAAGCATGGGCCTGGCGCCGTGCTCCGCATTCTGCTGGTCGTGAACGGCTCGGCCCTTCTTCTGTATACCTTTACGGGATGGGAGGGCTACCTGACCGCGCGCGTGCTGCAGGGGGTATGCACAGCGTTTTTCTCCATGGCGCTGCAGATGGGGATCATCGACGAGCTGCCGGAGGAGGAGCGTTCGCAAGGGCTGTCTCTGTATTCGCTGTTCACTTATATGCCGACGATTCTCGGTCCGCTGCTAGCGGTCGGGATCTGGGATTGGGGAGGCATGGGCGGTTTTACGGTCGTCATGCTGGTCATTGCACTGGCGACAGCACTGTTCGGGTATCGTGTGCCCAGGCAAGACGTGAGCGAGCGTCGGGGAACCGCCGCTCCTGGCTACAGTGGGATGCGGGGTATGCTGGGGCAGTTGGTCCGCAACCGTCCGCTGCTCGTCTGCAGCGTGCTGATGCTGCTGGTATCGGTCGTCTTCGGAGCCGTCAGCTCGTTCATCCCGCTGTATGCCCGGCAGATCGTACACGGCCATGCGGGTGTGTATCTGATGCTCCAGGCCGCTGTCATCGTTACCGCCCGCTTTGCGCTTAGCAAACGCATCCCGTCGGACGGCAAGTGGCACGCGCGGTTTGTTGGAGCCGTCTGCCTGCTGGGAGGCGCGGGGGCGTGGTTGCTGTCGCTGTCCCAGGTGTGGGGACCGGTGTCTTTCTATAGTGCAGCAGTTCTGATCGGGCTGTCTCAGGCGCTGCTATATCCGACGCTGACCACGTATCTAACCTTTGTGATTCCGGGATCGTCCCGGAACGTAGCCATCGGACTTTTTGTTGCCACGGCGGATTTGGGAGTCTCTCTAGGGGGGATAACGATGGGGCCGATAGCCGACTGGTTCTCCTATAGCACGATGTATGCGGGGGGCGCGGTCATGGCAGCCGCAGCCGCAGCCCTGGCGTTGTTGAACCGCTCTATGCAGGCTCGGACGCCCCGGGCCGAGTCGGGATAAGTGGGAGGAGCACAGCTAATGGATAAGCAAGGCCAAGCGCGGATCAGTCTTGCCGCGAGCGGGAGGGCCGAGGAGATCAAAGAGTTCGTCCTAGAGATGATGCGGGACCTGTATCCGCCGGGCAGTTATTATGAAAATCCGCAGGATCTTGTGTTCTTCGACGACGTGTATGTCCGGCCGGCGAATGCGGAATTCTTCGTAGCTGAGAATGCAGCAGGCGAGATCGTCGGCACAGCTGCGTTCAAGCCGTATGACCGAAGGTTCCCGGAGATGGACCCTGCCTTCGGGAGTGAGCCTGTCTGTGAAATCGTCAAGTGCTATGTGCATCCGGATTACCGGAGGCAGGGAATAGGAAGCCATCTTTACACAGCGGTTGAACAGGGGGCCAGGGAGGCTGGCTACGCCCAAGGCTATCTGCATACATCCCTGTACTTGCCTGGAGGCTATTCGTTCTGGCAATCGAGGGGGTACCGCATCGGGTACTGGGAGTCTGACCAGATTGTGCATATGAGCAAGGACTGGAGAGAAGCTGATTATTCCCGGCAGGATGGAAGGCTGGCTGAAAGATAACATTCGCAATTAGGGAGAAATGACCGCCTTTCTTTTCACTCAGCATGTACGCTACAATGGACCCAGGTAACCTGCGGGGGCTCACCCATTATGCAGGCAATGAGGGAGTGACGTAGCAGATGACCCTGCAGCAGCTGAAATATGTAATTGAAGTGGCGGCCCGCGGTTCGATGAACGAGGCGGCCAAGCGGCTATTTATATCCCAGCCCAGCCTCTCCAACGCGATCAGGGAATTGGAGCAGGAAATTCAAGTGACGATATTCGAACGGACGAATAAAGGCATCTCTTTGTCCAAGGAAGGGGCCGAATTTCTAGGCTACGCCCGGCAGGTCATCGAGCAGGCGGAGCTGCTGGAGAGCCGTTACTTGAACGCCAAGCCGGCGCCGCAGCATTTCTCCGTGTCGACCCAGCACTACGCCTTTGCGGTGAATGCCTTCGTAGAACTGGTCCGGGAGCATGGGCAGGATGAGTATGAGCTCGCTCTGCGTGAGACCAAGACGCATGAAATCATCCAGGATGTGCAAAGCCAGCGCAGCGAGATCGGCATCCTGTACGTCAATGAATTCAATGCCAAGGTGATCAACCGGCTGTTGAACAACGCCAATCTGACGTTTACGAGCCTGTTTACGGCAAAGGCTCATATTTTTATTAGCGTGAATAACCCGCTGGCCCGTCATGCCGTGGTGACTCTGGATCAGCTGCAGGAGTATCCGTACTTGTATTTCGAGCAGGGCGAATATAATTCATTTCATTTCTCTGAAGAAATTCTAAGCACGTTGTCCCATCGGAAAAGCATACGCGTCAACGATCGGGCCACGCTCTTCAATCTGTTGATCGGCCTCAACGGGTACACGATTTCGACGGGCGTGCTGAGCGCCGATCTGAACGGCAATGAGATTATCCCGGTTCCGCTCGCCAGTGATGATACGATTCATGTCGGGTGGATCGGCCATAAGAATGCTGCGCTGTCCAAGCTGGCGGTCGCTTACATCGAAGCCTTGCATAAAAGTATTGACCGGTATACGTCTTGATATAGTTTTTGGTTATAGCCAGTAATAGGTAATGAGTGTTACTTAATAGCCAGATGAATATGGTATCTTCTTCTTACACAGTTCCTGAAGGGAATATAAGGAGAGATGGGCATATGAGAAGCGGCAATCTGGGGTATCCCCGTATCGGAAACAACAGGCAATGGAAGAAGGCTCTGGAAGCTTTCTGGGCGGGCAAGCTGGATGAGGAAACGTTCCATGCGGAGCTGAAGGCGATCCGCCTGGGCAATCTGAAGGCACAGCAAGAGCGGGGGATCGAGATCATCCCGGTCGGCGACTTTACCTATTATGATCATATCCTCGATACGGCCGCTATGTTCGGCATCATCCCGGAGCGGTTTTACTATGAGGGCGGCGAGCCGAGCCTGAGTGTATACTATGCGATAGCCCGCGGCAACCGGGAAGCGACAGCTAGTGAGATGACCAAGTGGTTCAACACCAACTACCACTACATCGTGCCTGAGCTGGGCCAATCCGAGCCGCAGCTGACCCGCAACCGTCTGCTCGATGCGTACCGCGAAGCGAAATCGGAGCTTGGTATCGAAGGACGGCCGGTGCTGGTCGGCTTGTACACGTTCCTGAAGCTGTCCAAGGGCTATTCGCCGGATCAACTGGATGCTTGGATCGACCGTCTACTGCCGCTGTATAGTCAAGTGCTGCGCGAGCTGGAAGCCGAGGGTGTGCAGTGGGTTCAGGTTGACGAGCCGATTCTGGCGACGACGCTTGGCGAAGAAGACTTGGCCCATGTAGCGCGGATCTACGATTACCTGGCCAGCGCTGCGCCTGGAATCAAGCTGCAGCTGCAGACGTATTTTGAAGCGGTAGACCATTATGAGGCTGTCGTTTCACTGCCTGTACACGGGATTGGACTCGACTTTGTCCATGACGGAGGACGGAATCTGCAGTCCCTTCACCAGCACGGATTCCCCGAGGATAAGGTGCTGGGCGCCGGGGTGATCGATGGCAGAGGCATCTGGAAGGCCGATCTTCAGAGCAAACTGGACGTATTGAAAACAATCGCCGAAGCTGTCCATCCGGACCGTATCGTCGTGCAGCCATCCAATAGCCTGTTGCATGTTCCTGTAAGTGCTGCGCAGGAAACGGCACTGGAGCCGGCGCTGCGCGGAGCGCTTGCCTTCGCCGATGAGAAGCTGGAAGAAATCGTGCTGCTGACTAAGGCCGCCCAAGGGGGCGCAGTAGCAGTAGCTGCCGAGCTGGCCGCGTCCAAGCTAAGCCGTGAAGCGCTGCAGCAGTCGGAGTCCCGCAACCGTACGCTGGTGCATCAGCGGATCGCCGGGCTGGCGTCTCAGCCATCGTCCCGCCCGAGTAATTCGAATGTTCGGCGCGATGTGCAGCAGAAGCGCTGGAACCTGCCTCTCCTGCCGACCACGACAATCGGCAGCTTCCCTCAGACCCCTGAGGTGCGGAGCGCTCGTCTGAAGTGGCGCAAAGGCGAGTGGAGCGAAGCTCAGTACGAGACCTTTATCAAGGAGCAAATTAAAATCTGGATCGATGTCCAGAGCGAGCTGGGACTGGATGTGTTTGTGCACGGCGAATTCGAACGTACCGATATGGTTGAGTTTTTCGGCGAGAAGCTGGATGGCTTCGCCTTTACAGCTAATGGCTGGGTACAATCCTACGGTTCGCGCTGCGTGAAGCCTCCGATTATCTATGGCGATGTGGAGTTCACGTCTCCGATGACGGTTGCGGAGACCGTCTACGCTCAATCGCTGACGCAAGCTCCGGTGAAAGGTATGCTCACCGGGCCGATCACCATCCTGAACTGGTCGTTCGTACGGGATGATAAATCGCGCGAGGAAGTCGCTTATCAGATCGCGCTGGCGCTTAGAGACGAGGTCGAGGCACTCGAAGCGGCGGGGATCGGCATGATTCAGGTCGATGAGCCGGCGATGCGCGAAGGTCTTCCGCTTAAGCGGGAGCAGTGGGCGGGGTATCTGGAATGGGCCGTCCGGGCATTCAAGCTGTCCACGTCCACGGTGAAGGACGAGACACAGATTCATACTCACATGTGCTATTGTGAATTCCACGATATGATCGACTCGATCCGGGCGTTGGACGCCGATGTCATCTCCATCGAAACGTCGCGGAGCCATGGAGAGCTGGTCGGCAGCTTCGAGGAGCATACGTATGACAAAGGAATCGGACTGGGCGTCTATGACATCCATAGCCCGCGACTCCCTTCGGTCGAGGAGATGGGTTCTATGATTGACAGAGCGCTTCGTGTACTGTCCCCTGAACAATTCTGGATCAATCCGGACTGCGGTCTGAAGACGCGCAAGTACGATGAGACGGTTGCCGCCTTGCGCAATATGGTGCAGGCTACCGAGCGGGCACGGAAGAAATATACCGCACAAGTCAACGGATAATCGGACTCTACGCGGTTCCATAAGAACACCCTGGCATCGAATATCAACCCGCCTTTCGCATCCGCGAAGGCGGGTTTTGTCATGTCTGGCTGCGGAGAGATCGCACGGAGGCTTAGTACATTCGTGACCTCGATCGGTAACCTGATGACCTTCTGGCGGGAATCGGGAGCTCTCGGGCCTCAAGACAACATGAAAGTACCGAAAAAGGTAATCGTCGTCTTCTACCCCTGAGAGGCCGCCCGGCTTACACTTATATCAAATCCGCGCCGCATCACTACAACGCACATAAGGAGGAAGCAGCATGAGTCTACAAACATCTCCCAGACCCGGCGCCGAACGAACCGGGGTCAGGCGGTTGGCCCTGGACATCCGCAAAGATTGGGATCTCTATCTCGCGCTGCTGCCAGGCATCGCATTTTTGCTGCTGTTCAAGTACACCCCGATGTACGGCATTATCATCGCCTTCAAGGACTTCAATATTTTCGAAGGGATGGCGGCCAGTCCGTGGGTCGGAATGAAAAATTTCGAGAAGCTGCTCACCTCAGAGAGCTTCCTGCAGGTGTTTCGCAACACGCTGGTTATTTCCGTTTACAAGATTGTATTCCTGTTTCCGCTGCCGATCGCCATTGCCATTCTGATGAATGAGCTGAAAAACATGGTGTTCAAGCGGACGGTGCAGACGATTGTCTACCTGCCGCATTTTCTATCCTGGGTTATCGTCAGCGGGCTGTTCATCGACCTGCTGTCGGTGAATGGCGGGATGATCAACAAGTGGATCGTGGCGCTTGGCGGAGAACCGGTGAAGTTTTTCCTGGATAGCGATGTATTCCGTTCCGTACTCGTCGCTTCAGCAGGCTGGAAGGAGGTCGGCTGGAGCACGATCGTATATCTCGCAGCACTGACCGGCATCGACCCGCAGCTCTATGAGGCGGCCAAGATGGACGGGGCAGGCAAGTGGAAGCAGACGCTTCACATCACACTGCCGGGCCTCGTGCCGATTATTCTGCTGATGTTCATCCTGCGGCTCGGCTCGGTGCTCGAAGCGGGCACGGAGCAGGTGCTCGTCATGTACAATCCGAGCGTATACAACGTCGCCGACATCATCGGCACCTACGTGTACCGGATCGGGCTGGGCGAGCAGGACTACAGCTTCTCCACGGCGGTCGGCCTATTCGAGTCCGTGATTGCCTTTATCCTGATTATCACGGGCAATGCGCTGAGCAGGAAATACTTGCGTCGCGGCATCTGGTAGGAAAGGAGCTGACAGAGCGTTATGAAAACGGCAAGATCTCAATCCCATAAGTCGCATGCGGCTCCTCGAAGACGCACAGGCATCCGAAGCTCAGCATCTGAGCAGGCATTCCAGGTTGCCAATATCATATTCTTCGTCTTGCTCGGACTGACAACCATCGTACCGTTCCTGAATCTAATCGCCAAGTCGCTCAGCAGCGAGGCCGCCGTCATCTCCGGCATGGTCAACCTGCTGCCGGTGGATGTTCAATTCGGCACCTATAAGTACGTGCTGACGCAGGGCACCTTCCTCGGTTCGTTGCGGGTGTCGCTGACAGTGACGGTGCTAGGTACGCTGCTAGCGCTGTCGATGACGACGCTGGCTGCCTATCCGCTGTCCAAGACGCGGCTGCGCGGCCGGAAGTTTTTCATCCTCATGTACATCTTCACGATGCTGTTCTCTGGCGGTCTGATCCCGACCTATCTGCTGATGCAGAGCTTGAGTCTGATCGACAAGCTGCCGGTATTGTTCCTGCCGGCGATGATCAGCGTCTATAACATGCTGATTATCAAGAGCTACTTTGAGAGTCTGCCGGACAGTCTAGAGGAGTCGGCCAAGCTGGACGGGGCGAGCAATCTGTCTATTTTGTGGCGGATCACGCTGCCTCTGTCGCTGCCGGTGCTGGCAACGATCGCGCTATTCTACGCTGTCGCGTTCTGGAACGATTATTTCGCCTCGCTGATCTACATCAATTCTCCCGAGCGCAAGCCGCTGCAGCTCTATCTGAAGGAGCTGTTCGTCTCCTCAAGCGACGCGTTCCTGCAGGCGGGCAATCACGCTGAAGCTGCGATGAACACGGCCCCGCAATCGATTCAGGCCGCATCGATTATCTTGGCTACCTTGCCGATTATCGTGATCTACCCGTATTTGCAGAAATATTTCGTCAAGGGCGTGCTGATCGGCTCCGTCAAGGAATAGAGAGAGAGACGAGCGGGCCGGTCAGGCTGCCGATGGAACCTACAGGGAGGTGATGCTCGGTACTCGGGCAGGGAAAGCTTGGTCCGATGTTCCAGCCCATAGGTAGAATTTCGCCTTATCCGACACAAATAGAAGGTATCTCAAGAGGGAGGTTCATCCATGAAACAGAAAAAGGTATGGACAGTTCTGACCACGGTCGCCATCGCGACCTCCGTAACGGCATGCAGTGGGGGTGCGCCAGCACCAGCACCTGCTGAAACCCCAGGGAAGGCGCCTGCGGCAGGAGAAGCAGCGGCTAATAAGCCCAAGCCGCAGCTCCGTCAACTGATGCAATACAATCGATTCGATCCGAATACCGATCTTGTCGGCAAGTATCTGAAGGAAAAAACCGGCTATGACGTCAAATATGATATGCTGCCCGTCGAGAATTTCGACGAGAAGCTCAATCTGCTGATGGCGAATAAAGAGCCCTATGATTTCATGAAGCTCAATGCCAATCAGTTCGCCAAGCTGTCCTCGGCAGGCGCGCTGGAGCCGCTGGACGAGCTGCTCGGCAAGTACGGGAAGAACCTGAAGGAGGTCATCTCCGAAGGTTCCTGGAATGGCGCCAAGCTGAACGGCAAGATCTATGCGATTCCGGAAGCGGGTTCAGGCGTTGCAACGGGCACTGCGTTGGTATACCGGCAGGACTGGATGGATGAGCTGGGGCTGAAGCCGCCTACGACGCGCGATGAGCTGTATGCCGTGCTGAAGACGGTCAAGGAGAAGAAAAACGTTACGCCAATCACTGGCGGCAAGGACCCGTTCCAATCGGAAATCGCCTCGACCTTCGGGTGGAAATACGGCCCGAATACGTATTGGAAGGAAGAGAATGGCAAGATCGTTCACTACGTCGACGACCCGACGACCAAGGAATATCTGGCCTATATGAAGAAGCTGTACACGGAAGGGCTGATCGATCCGGAATGGGCGATCAACCAGTCCAACAAGCTGATTGAGAAGTTCACGAGCGGCAAGGCCTTCATGTACCGGGCCGGATGGTTTGACGCTGCCAATATCAATTCGGCACTGACGAAAAACTTCCCGGATGGCAAGGTAGGTATTCTGCCTTATCTCAAGGGGAATGACGGCAAGCCTTCCCAGGTCGGCACCGGTGGTATTCCTTGGTTTATCGCGATTCCGAAGTGGGCGCCCAATAAAGAAGAAGCCTTGAAATATCTGGATCTGAAGCTGGAGAAAGATATCTTCAAGGGCAATGCGATCGGTACCGAAGGCGTCCATCATGAAGTGAAGGACGGCAAGTATTACCCGATCCTGCCTAAATTCAATGACGAGTGGAACTTCGGCAGCGACTACCTGACCGGTACGGACGAGAAAAACTACCCGATCTACTGGCAGGCCCGCGTGCGGAAGAATGAGTTTGTTCAGAAATATTACGAGACGTATCAGGAGAATGCGAAGGGAATTATGTACTCTGATGCGCTGATGCTGGCGCCGCCACTGCCGGATATTTCCAAGAATCTGCAAAAGCTGCAGAAGCTCGCCGAGGATACGTTTATCAAATACATCACCGGCGCTGAGCCGCTTGAGAACTACGATAAGTTCCTGGCGCAGTGGAAGTCGGAAGGCGGCAGCGATATGATTAAAGCCGCGAACGACTGGTATGCCTCCAGCAAAAAATAATGCATGTCCAAGAGGGTGTTGTGCAGCTATGAAGCTGCGCAGCACCTTCGCTTTCATTTTATGGAAGTGCGACTATCCTTGGAAAAGAAGACTGAATTCTGTCCAGTACTATTAAAAATATGGAAAAATATTTCGATATATGGATATAAGAGGGGAATCAGAACAAAAGAGATAAGGGTGGATGAAGGATGAAGCTGCACAGTACGACCCAGTATGACTTCAATGTATACCTAAATTCGAAACCGAATGCCGATAAACCGTCCTTGGTTACAGGCACGATACCCGAGCTATCGCATGATACGGACACCGTGGAAATCAGTCCTGCTGCCAGACAGTTAGCGGCATCCGATATTGTGAACCATTCCGCCGTATATTTCGGAACCGTTCAAATTAACGATTCGCTGAATCGTCTTCTGCTGGATCAACCTTCAGAGGTGAAGGAAGCTGTTTACGGCATCATTCAATCCAATTTCATTACGAACGTAGCGGGAGACGAGGAAAGAGCGGCATTATTGGAATTGGGAATGTCTCAAGCTAAGTATATCGCCGGTACTTACATGAAAGGTGACGCAGCGGCAGAATTTATGAATACGATCCGTCAAATCGCAGCCATCTCCAAAACGAGAACTGTAGACCCTGAAACGAAACAATTCCATTACGAAACACCCCCGCAAAGGCCTATCGGGGCTCCGGATGATTATATAGATTTAACCTATATGATGCGGAAGTTCGAGCCGAAAACGCTGCACAAGCTGCAAGAAGCAATTGTGAGCGGAAAGGACTGGAACAGCATTTTGCAAACCTTCGCTAAAAACGTAGCGACTCGTAAGGACTGGGTGCAGGCATACAGAGAGGAAACAGCCAAACCGATCGGGGACATCAGCGGTGAGAACAGATTCGAGAAGGCCTCTACGGCCAGCTTGACTGAGTTTGTCAGAGATATCAACAAATTTATTGTCAATGCCGGATTAGGAAATTCACGGTACCTAACAGACAATATAGAGGCTTTTATGCGAACGTTGCGAAGTCTGAATACGCTGAAATAACTCCAAAAAATAAGGAAACCGTTCAGCTCTTTGCCGAAGGGTTTCCTTATTTTTGTTCATCGGGTTGTTTGTCGACTGAGAGGCAACCTGCTTCTTGTCATCAGGGCATAGCTCAAATATGCAATTCCATCCACTCGTCCGTTTCTTGAAAACCGAACTTTTTATACACGGGTCGGCCTAGCTTGGATGCTCCGAGCCACAGTTTCGCAATCCCCGCGTGCTTCGCCTCATCGACCAGTTTAGTCAGCAAATGCGTGGCAATGCCTTGTCCGCGATAGCTTTCCTTCGTGTACATATTTGTGATATACCCTTTTTTCCCGCTCTTGTTGGTATAGGTGGGCGGAAATTCATAACAAACCATAGCTCCACAAGCAATAAATTCATCATGATCCTCAACCAGCCATTGAACCAAGGAACCATCGCTGAGTTTATTTCTAAAGAAATGCTCAAGCTCTATGCCGATGTCTAAGGAAGGTTCGATCCCCTCGTCAACGAGCTGCTTTTTCCTCAAATCCATTAATAAAGGAATATCGTTCAAACTTGCCTGACGGTAATTCAATCTGAAGTCCTCCTTGCCTCTATTAAACGCTGACCCCTACTTCACGCTTTAAATACGACTCACATTTTATCACAGATCTCGTTGCGGGATTTAATTGTTAGCCCATGCTCTATATCCTGATTTTCTACGGATACAAGCGTGTTTAGGCCGGGTGCTGACAAGGAATTTTAGCAGGTTCCCCCTCAAAACCGACCCTTCCTCAGAATAGTATAGAGACCGGCTCTGTCATCTCCGCCTCCAATCCAGCCATGACTAGACCTAATGAACAGGAGGAGAGAACTTATGCTTAAGAGATTCGAAACCGTATACGGGATTGACCTGGGAACATCCAATACGGTTATTTACCAACGGGGGAAAGGCATTGTCCTGAATGAACCTTCTGTCGTCGCTATGCATCAGGGCTCCGGCCAACTGCTCGCTGTCGGTGCCGAAGCGCAGGCGATGATCGGACGGGCCCCGGCGCATGTCGAGATTACATATCCGCTCCGCAACGGAGTGATTGCCAACTTCGAGATGACTAGCACGATGCTGCAGCAGTTTATCCGTAAGGTGCAGGGGCGCAAGTCGCTGCTGCGAGGCTCGCAGGTCTACATATCCGTTCCATGTGGCATTACCAATGTGCAGAAGCGTGCCGTCGAAGAGACTGTCGTCCATAAGGGTGCGAGGAAGGCCGTAGCCGTGGAGGAGCCGCTGGCGGCCGCTCTGGGCGCCGGGCTCCCGATCGAGGAACCAGCGGGTTATCTGGTACTGGATATCGGCGGCGGGACTTGCCAGGTGGCGGTCCTGTCGCTGGGCGGCATCGTGGCCAGCCACACGGTTCCCCGGGCAGGCATGTCGATCGACCGTGACATTATGGATTATGTGAAGCGTCAATATAACCTGGAGATTGGAGAACGCACCGCCGAGCATGTGAAGATGACGATCGGAACGGCGAGTGCTACGGCCGCCGCCAAAACGCTGGACATCCGGGGCAGGGATGTCGTCGAGGGGCTGCCGCGCTCCATACGGCTGACTTCGGGCGAGATTTATACGGTGGTCGAGGATTTTCTGAGCACGGTGGTGGATGCGATCCGTGCGACTCTGGAGCGCTGCCCGCCTGAGCTGGCAGGGGATGTCGTGGAGAACGGCATTATGCTTTGCGGCGGAGGCGCGCTGCTAGAGGGTCTGGATGAACGAATACGCGCGGAGACGGGCGTACCGGTCCATACGGCCGAACAGCCGCTGGCATGCACAGCGCTGGGCACCGGCATGATGATGACCGGTAAGGAGAGCCGCCGCTCCGACATCTGGTCGGCTGCGCCGAACAATCTGGAGAAGCCGGATGACGAAGAGGCTGTCGGCTCCCATAAGTAACACGGGCAAAGACCCGGTCTGCGTCCCTCAGGGGAGGCAAACCGGGTCTTTGGTGTATGACGCTAGCTTGAAAGATAACCGTCTAACATGCAGCTCCCGGCATGGCTGGGGACATAGGGTGGCCCTGAGCTCGACGGAAGTCAGGATCTAGAAGCCGGATTAGACGGGCCGGGTCACCGGCCAGGCCAGCTCGACGCCCTGCTGCTTCAGCAGCGTCTGGAACGCAGCCAGCTCTTGTTCGCGATTGCGTACCGCCCGTGGAGATACGCCTTGGTCCAGGCAATAGGAGACCAGAGAACCGGCGGCTTCGCCGATGTTCCACTCGACGGGATGGAGACGGTAACAGCCGTTGGTAATATGGGTAACGCCTAGATTTTTACACGCTGGCAGCAGATTTTCCATGCGTTCGGGAATCAGGCTGCCGAGCGGGATCTGGAACGGAAGCGACGACACATCGATATAGTTGCGGCCGCTTGTGCTCGGGTGCAGGTCGATGCGGTAGCAGCCGACGCCGACCGAATCCGCATAGGCTTCCGCGGTGCCCCCGGGGCGGGTAGCAGCCAGATGCTGCTCCAGCACGGTGAATTCGGCCCGAATCCGCCTAGACTCGCGAATATACGGATACATCGCGAGCCCGTCCTCCGTGCCGACGACATCGGGCCGGAGGCGAAGTCCCGGGTACCCTTGGCCGCCGTCAGGCCGGGGCGCCTCCTTCTGCAGCCAGTACAGCAGCGATAGGCTGAGCTGCTTGGCCCCTTCCAGATGGCGGTCGCGTTCCGCATCGTCCACCTCGAAGACTGGACCGAGCCAGTAATCGTTCTGTGGCCAGTTGACGAGTGTGATCGAGCTGTCATAGGTGCCAGGGACGAAGTACGCCTGCTCGGCGATCTGGCGGTAATGGAAGAGCGAATACCGGTCCGTTCCGGGGAATAGCTCGTATTGGACGGGCTCTAGCGTATGCGGCCTCACGCCGGACCAGCTGAGCAGCCTATCCGGCCAGAAGTCCGGCTTGTAATCGCGCCAAAATGCATATTGTGCCGGCTTGTCAATCGTATGGTCCTCACCGGGTCTATAGTCCATGGCGAAGCAGTGGGTGAAGCCTTGCATATCCAGCGGATCGGCATCGCCTTCGAGCGCATGCGGCTCACCTGTCTGCGCCTGGGATTCGGCGCCAGTCACATACTCCGTGCCTGTCAGCGGCAGGACGTCGCCGCATTCGGTGGCATCGACGAAGTACGGTGCCGTCAGCACGGTACGGAGCCCGCTCTGCAGGCTGACTACCGTCACAGACCGGACGAAGTCGCCGTCTGTTTCGGCCGACTCGATGCGGTGGCGCGTCAGGATCTTCACGCGTCCGCTGTGGACGAACGGGGCCAGCATCTCCTGCAGCACGGCCAGTGCCGCACGCGGTTCATGGCATAAGCGGCTGACGCCGCCGTTGCCCGGATTCAGCAGCGGATTCGTATAAGCAGCCGCCGTCAGCGGAAAGTGACGGCGGTAATAGGCGCGGATGCCGTCACGGAACTGTCTGTAGCTGCGCGTGCAGCCGAAGGACTCGATCCATGGGTGCTCGTCGGGGGGGACGGCCTGACTGGTCAATTGGCCTCCGATCCAGTCGGTTTCCTCGGTCAGGATGACCTGTTTGCCCAGCCGGGCAGCGGCAAGCGCAGCGGCAAAGCCTCCGGTTCCGCCGCCGATGATGATGCAGTCGGCTTTCATTTCTTGATGCATGGAGCGGATTCCTCCTTGTCTGAACATCGGTTTATGGAAGGGATTACCTGGATTATTGTACAGGAAGGGGTTCCGGATTCATAGGAACAACGATGACTGAAAATGGTAGATCCATGAGATGTTCGCAAAAAAGGTAGGAGTCCACCGGGGTTTTGCCTTATAATAGAAACCGAAACCCAACAAGCGAGAGAAGTCGGAGGAATGATGACATGTCGGATATGCTGGTGAAGCTGTATGAACTTCCTGAGTTGGAGCCTGTGCTGAAGCAGGTGTCGGAAGCCGGAATCGAGATTCGCCGCGCGCTGGCGCCCGAGAAGCATGTAGTTATCGATTGGGTGCGCGAGCAATTTGGCCCGGGATGGGCGAGCGAGTGTGAGGTGGCTTTCGCCAATCAGCCGGTATCCTGCTACTTGGCGATCAAGGACGGCCGTCTAGCCGGATTTGCCTGCTATGAGGCGACCTGCCGCAATTTCTTCGGTCCTACAGGCGTGGATGCTTCACTGAGAGGTCTCGGCGCAGGGAAGGCGCTGCTGCTCGCGTCGCTCCATGCGATGAGAGGGCTGGGATACGGCTATGCCGTAATCGGAAGCGCCGGGCCTAAGGAGTTCTACAGCAAGCATGTAGGCGCTGCGGTTATTCCGGATTCAAGTCCGGGTGTATACCGTGGCCTGCTTAAGCAATAGGGCCGACATGTGATATAATCGGACTGGTTACGTTTGACAGGAAATTGAGGTGAAGGACGAATGGCGAAGAAAAAAGGAAGGCATACCCCTGCCGCACCTGCAGCAGCAGACAAACCTGCAACACTCAAGGACCTTCTGAATCCGGCTATCGTGGACAAGCTGAAGGCACAGGCTGATTCGATGAAAGCCGACGAGCAGCAGCGCCGCGAGGCACAGCGCAAGCAGGAAGAGGAAGCCCGTAAGGCGGAGAAGAAACGTCTCGAGAATGACTTCGAGTATCTGCTGAACAACAGCAGCCCGGATTGGAAAAATCATAAAAAATCTTGATCTTGTCAGCAAAGCTAACACCGGCTGATGCGATACCCATACCCATAGACCTGATGGAGGGCAGGCTGTCCGTCAGGTCTATTTGGTCCGGGATTCAGATGTAGTTGAAGAGAGAGCACCGGTTATGGCTGGGGACGCGGCCGCCGTGCGATCTCCTCGGTTACTACGAAGGCCAGATCATCGTTGCCGAACAGGGACAATACGCCCAGCAGCGTTTCATCCGCGATCTCGGACGACTCCTCCTTCGGTACGGTCAGCTCGAGGGCCTGCTGCAGCAGCGGGTTCGCGTCCTGTCCAGGATAAGCGCGTGCATACAGCTCTACCGGATCATGTCCATAGTTGATGCACCACTGGGCGAAGACGAGGATCATAACCTGCTCGTCGCGCTGATAATTACGGATGATTTCTTCTTCCAATTCTTTTCGGCTCATTGCGAATAACTCCTCGAATTATAATTTCCTCATTGGGCAAACAGCACGTATCATTATAACGAAAAAGTAGGAGTGTTCACAATGATCAAGAATGAAAAAATCAAAGCCTCCGAGGTTTTGCTTACCGGGCTGGACGGGGAAGAGCTGGGCATCGTGCCGACGGTCGAAGCGCTGGCGATGGCCCGTAAGCTCAAGGTTGATCTCGTCTGTACTTCCCTGCTGAGCAGCCCGCCGCCATGCCAGTTGATCGGGGCCGCAGCTGTCCGTGAGAGCATGCAGCAGGCGCGCAAGCAGGAGCGTCCCGCCAAGGTGAAGGAAATCCGGCTGACGCCTAACATCGAGGACCATGACCTCGATACCAAGCGCCAGCAGGCGGAGAGGGTGCTGAAGGGCGGGGATTCCGTCCAGTTCGTGATCCGGCTTCAGGGGAAATCGGACGGCGAGCGGGCCAAGAAGCTGCTGGAGGAGCTGCTGACCGGCCTCAAGCCGGTGGGCCGGAAGCAAACCGGCATTCAGCTAAGCGGCAAGCAAGCGGCCGTCCAGGTCGATCCGCTTTAAAGGCGGGATTCCTTGGCAGGCCGATCGGCTATGTCAGCAAATGCCCGCCTTCCACATGAAGCACCGTGCCGGTCACAAAGCTGTTCTGGATCAGATACAGGACACTCCGTGCCACATCCCCGGCTAGGCCGACCCGCTTCACAGGCAGCTTGCCGCCTACTGCAGCGTATAAGTCCCGGCGGGCTTCCTCGGGCATCTTGCTGCGAGAAGGAGTGTCGATAATGCCGGGTGACACGATGTTGACACGTATCGGAGCGAGCTCCAGCGCGAGAGTTTGGCCCAAGCTCGAAACGGCTGCATTGACGGCACCCAGGACGGATGAGCCGACCATCGACTTATACGCTACAACCCCGGAGAATAGCGTGATAGAGCCTTCGGGGGAGAGATAGGGAGCCCCGTATTTGGCTGCATAATATTGCCCCCAGAATTTGTTATCGAACAGCAGCCGGGCCTGATCGGTGGCAGTGTGGAGGAAGGGTCCGCCCGAGGTTTCGGCCGCGCTCACGACCAGATGATCGAACCGGCCGACCCGTTCGAAGAAGGCCTTGACCTGGTCTTCAACCGTCGTATCCAGCGTCAAGGACGAGGCCTGCGGTCCTAGCAAAGCGGCCGCCTGCTGTACTTTATGAGCGGAGCGGCTGGCGATGATCACTTCAGCCCCTTCGCCGATCAATTGTTTGGCCGTTTCCAGGCCGATCCCGGAGCTCCCGCCGATGATGACGATTTTTTGATTCTTCAGCATAGTTTATCCTCCTCGCTTCTTCATTCCTATTTTTATACGTTCAGCGTGCTCCGCAAATGGTGCTCGAGCCGTTCCACAGTTTCATTCATCTTCGGCTCTTTGAGCACATTCAGGCAAGTGAAACTAGGCAAAGACTGCATAGCGATATATCGATGCGTGCGGTGCAGATGTGCTAGCACCTCGTCCACGCTGCGTCCTTCGAAGAAGCCGTCCGGGTCGCTGAAGGCCTCCTCCGAAGCGTTCCAGGTCGTGGAAAGCATGTACGACTTGCCGGTCATCAGTCCGCCTTGACCATACGTATTAGAACCTTCAAAGAACACTCCGTAAGCAAATACCTGATCCATGTAAGTCTTTAATAGCCCCGGAACGCTGAACCAATAGACAGGCGTCTGATAGATCACGAGATCGGCCCAGACGTATTTGTGTTGTTCCTCCCGAACGTCGTACCCGTTCTGCAGAACGCTTATCCGGACCTCATGCTTCTCGCTCAATATGCCGGTCATCTTGTCCATCAAGGTTCGGTTGAATTGACCGTCCCCGTCACGGTAGGATTCATGCCCATTCAAAATCAGGATATTCATGGTATTCAGACTCCTTAGTTCGTTGGATTTAGCCTTGCTTCGGCCTAATAATATTATAAATACACTAACTTTATTTATGGAAGTAGTGATATTTATTTCATATAGTTTCCTAAGGGATAGTTTTGTGCTAGGATAAAGGAAAATCCTTAAAAAAAGGAGACTGTGCTCATGAATTCGGCTGAGGAAGTTGTATTGAACAAAGGAACACCGGGTACGCCTTGTCCCATCGCCAAGACGCTGGATGTGATCGGAACCAAATGGACCTTCCTGATCGTGCGGGATTTGCTTCTCGACGGCACGCTGCGCTTCAGTGATCTGCTGAGATCGATGGACGGCATCAGTCCCAAGACGCTATCACTCCGGCTGAAGGAGCTAGAGGAGCATGGCATTGTGACAAGAACGGTATATCCCGAGGTTCCGCCCCGCGTGGAATATACATTGACAGATAAAGGCAGAAATCTGGAAGGTATTTTCATCGAATTAAAGAGATTTGGATTGCAGCTGTAACATTAAAATGACCGGAAAGCAGGCTGCTTATCCGGTCATGGTTAGGTGAAAGGTCTAGCAAGCCGTGCTCGTTATAGGCTTCGGGCGCGGCCGTCACAGAGTCTTGGAGAAAATGATTTACATTTTCTGAAAGCTGTGTTACTTTAAATTTCGACGAATATCGAAATAAAGGATTAAGCTTGGAAAGGATGAAGAGGGTGGAACAAAACGCTGAGATGCAGCAAGCTGTCAAAGTGTATAAAGCGCTGGGAGAGCCATCGCGTTTGAAAATTGCATTCGTCCTGCGAGCGGAAGGCGAGCAGTGCTGCTCCGAATTGGGCGACAAGCTGAACATGCTCGCCACCTCCACGCTGTCCCATCATCTCAAGCAGATGGCGGAATCGGGTCTATTGAAGTCCCGCAAGGAAGGAACGTTTATTTACTACAGCCTGGACGTGGGTACGGCCCAGAAGTATGCCCCTTACTTACTGAACTGATTTGCGGTTTGAATTTCAATATTTCTAGAAATATAGAGATAAGAGGAGTGGAAAATCTGTGGGAACGAAGACGTCCGTCTGGCAGGTATATGTGCTGGCACTCATTAGTTTTTTAGTAGGAACATCTGAGTATATCGTATCGGGCATTCTGGATCAGATCGCAGAGAGCCTGGGCGTAACGGTGGTCGTCGCCGGGCAGCTTATTACCGTATTCTCGCTATCCTTCGCCGTCGGGACGCCGATCCTGATGGCGGCCACCGTACGTTTGGATCGGCGCAAGCTGATGTTGTATGCACTGGGGCTGTTTGTCTTGGCTAATCTGCTGAGCTTCGTCCTGCCGGGCTTTCCATTGTTTGTCATCGCACGGGTTCTGATGGCGCTGGGAGCCGGCGTAGTTGTCGTCGTCTCGCTCAGCATCGCGTCCAAGATCGCTCCGCCCGGCAAGGAGGCGAGCTCAATCGCTACCGTCATTATGGGCTTCACTGCCGCGCTGATAGTCGGCGTGCCGCTCGGAAGGATGGTTGCATCCGCCTTCGACTGGAAGGCAGTATTCCTCGGGATCGCGCTAGCCGGCCTGCTGGGCCTGCTCATTATCGCACTCACGGTTCCTAAGGTCGAGGGGGATGAGCCGGTGCCCATCCTGCAGCAATTCGCACTGCTGAAGCAGCCGAAGATTGCGATAGGGCTTGGTATTACGTTCTTCTGGATATGCGGCTATTCCATCGTGTATTCATACATTACCCCGTACCTCATCGAGGTGTCCGGCTTTCATCCCAGCATGGTCAGCAGCGCTTTACTGGCCTTCGGCCTGGCCAGTCTGGTCGGGTCTCAGCTCGGCGGATATACGACCGACCGCTGGGGCGCGTATGCGACGCTGTCCCGGAGCATAGGGCTGCACATGGTCTTTTTGCTGCTGCTGTATTTCACAGCGGGCTCGGTGGTTGCCGTCTTCGTCTGCCTGATTCTCTGGTCCTTCGCCGCTTGGACGACGGGTCCCGCTCAGCAGGTTAACCTGGTGAAGCTGGCGCCTGAATCGTCCGGCGTCATGCTAAGTTTGAATCAGTCAGCCGTTCATCTCGCGATCGCAGCCGGGGCGGGGTTGGGCGGTCTGGTCGTCGCGAATGTGTCGCTTGCAGCCATCACATGGTTCGGAGCGGCCGGTCTCGGCTTATCTCTGCTGGGCGTGCTGTTGTTGTCACGGATGGTTTCTTCGGCCTCGCCGGCTCCTCGGGCCGGGCAAGGACAGCGGGTTTAAGAAGGTACCGCTGCGTACAGCCTGGCTAGCGGGATTTCTCTGAACGCCAGAGCAGTCATGCGAATATACGCGTGTCCTGACCATGTTGCTGCAGGCTGCCTGGTTGCTTCCTGAGTTCCTTCGGTATAAGATAGGGAGGACGTGCAGAGAGGATGATTGAATGTTTACCGTAGCCGATTACAGTGTGGAGTTTGTGAAGGACCCCTTTGGGATTTTGGAGGGGAAACGATATGAATTTATCATTGATATCGAGGTTCCTGAGGATGACGAGATTTATTCCGAGAACGGCCTGTATATCAGGGTCGTCTACCGGGTTGTAGAGGGTCAGGGGACTATCGTGAAATACGATATACATGAACGGACGACCGAGCAGGTGCTGGATTTCGATCTGGAGGATGACGAGCTTGCCGTCCTGCAAGCCTTTTGCAGCGAGCACTGGGCCCAAGGGGACGAATAAGTCCTTACAGGCAAGTTCCGCCTATGACAGCAAAGAGTCTTTTCCCGCATGGGGGAAGGCTCTTTGCCGTTATGCCCTTGACAATTTCAATTCGCGTGCTTATGATGATAACCAATATAGCAAGCAGGCGATGACCAAAGACATGATCCCCGCGGCAGACTGCCCAGAGAGAGAAGCGATTGCTGAGAGCTTCTTCAGGACCAAGCGCGGATTACCCCTTTGCAGCCGTGGCGTTGAACCCGCGTCCCCGATCAGTCTGAGGCTGATCGATGCGGCAGTAAGCGGCACCGACTTATCCCCGATACCGGATACCGAATAAGGACTTGCACCTGAAGGGGACTCCGGCGATCGCCGGGAACCGGAAGCGGCAGGTCGAATGAGGGTGGAACCACGAGCTGAACGCACTCGTCCCTTGGTTGGGACAGAGGCGTTTTTTTGCGTTCAATTTTACTCACATCATTCGGAAATGGAGGCTGTACACACATGAACATTCAAGTAAAGCTGGCAAACGGAGCAATCAAGGAGGTTGCTGCAGGTACCACAGTGCGGCAGGTGGCTGGTTCGCTAAGCACAAGCCTTGGCAAGCAGGCGGTGGCTGGACTCGTCGATGGCCTTCCCGTCGATCTCGACTATTCGCTGCAGCAGGATGCCTCGCTGCAGGTCGTAACGCTGGACAGCCGCGAAGGACTGGATATTTACCGACACAGCACGGCTCATCTGATGGCTCAGGCGATCCGCCGTATTTACGGCGTTCAAGCGGTGAAGCTGGGCATCGGCCCGGTGATCGAGAGTGGCTTTTACTACGACCTGGACATGGAGGGGACGCTGTCGACGGAGGATCTGGAAGCCATCGAGCGGGAGATGGGGAGGATCGTGCAGGAGAATCTGCCGATCGTCCGCCGCGTGGTGAGCCGGGAGGAAGCTGTGGCGCTGTTCGGCCGGCTCGAGGACCCGCTCAAGCTGGAGCTGATCCGGGACTTGCCGGAGGAGGCCGTACTCACGGTCTATGAGCAGGGCGAGTTTACGGATCTGTGCCGCGGTCCGCATCTCCCGTCTACAGGCTGGATCAAGGCGTTCAAGCTGACGGGCGTAGCCGGCGCATACTGGCGAGGCGATTCTCGCAACAAGATGCTGCAGCGCATCTACGGCACCGCCTTTCCGAAGCAGGCGCAGCTGGATGAGCATCTGCAGCGGCTGGAGGAAGCGCGGCAGCGGGATCACCGCAAGCTGGGCAAGGAGCTTGGGCTGTTCATGTTCTCGGAGGAAGCGCCGGGTATGCCGTTTTATTTGCCTAAGGGGATGGCCATCCGCAATGAGCTGGAAGGCTTCGAGCGTGAGGAGCATCGCCTGAGCGGCTACGACGAGGTTCGCACGCCGCTGATGATGAACAACCGGATGTGGGAGCAATCCGGCCACTGGGACCATTACAAGGACAATATGTATTTCACAGATGTGGACGATACGAAGTTTGCGCTCAAGCCGATGAATTGCCCGGGCCATATGCTGATGTTCAAGAATAGTCTCCGCTCATACCGGGAGCTGCCGATCCGGATGGCCGAATACGGTCAGGTTCATCGTCACGAGCTGTCCGGAGCGCTGAACGGCATGATGCGGGTCCGCACATTCTGCCAGGACGACGCCCATCTGTTCGTCCGGCCCGATCAGATCGAGGAGGAGATCGGGAAGGTCATGGAGCTGATCGACCGCATCTACCAGGTGTTCGGCTTCGAATACCGGATCGAGCTGTCGACGCGCCCTGAGGACTCGATGGGCTCGGAGGAGCTGTGGGAGCGAGCGGAATCGTCGCTGCGAAGCGTGCTGGACCACCGCGGCGTCGCTTACCGGATCAATGAAGGGGATGGAGCGTTCTACGGGCCGAAGATTGATTTTCACATTCTCGACGCGCTGAAGAGAAGCTGGCAGTGCGGAACGATCCAGCTCGACTTCCAGATGCCGGAGAAGTTCGAGCTGACCTACATCGGAGAGGATAACCAGAAGCACAGGCCAGTGGTCATCCACCGCGCCGTATATGGCTCGATCGATCGGTTCATCGGTATCCTGACGGAGCATTATGCCGGAGCATTCCCGGTATGGCTCTCCCCGGTCCAGGCCAAGGTGCTGCCGGTATCTGAGAAATATCTGGATCATGCGCTTACGGTCAAGCGGCAGCTGGAGCTAGTGGGAATCCGCGTCGATGTGGACGGGCGCAATGAGAAGCTCGGCTACAAAATTCGCGAGGCCCAGCTGGAGAAGCCTCCTTACGTGCTTGTCATCGGTGAGAAGGAGAAGGAATCCGGTACAGCAGCCGTCCGCAAGCGGGGAGAGGGCGACATTGGCACTATGGCTGTGGAAGAGCTGGCCGCCCGTATTCGGGAAGACATCCGGGAGAAGCGCTGATGCGCACGATCCTGATCGTGGAGGATGAGCCGAAGATCCGTGAGGTCGTCGTCTCGTACATGCAGCATGCGGGCTACCGTACGCTAGAGGCGGAGACGGGAGGCGAGGCACTGGCGCTTCTGAAGGAAGCTGCGGTCGACTTCGTAATCCTCGATCTGATGCTGCCGGATGTACCCGGCGAGGAGGTCTGCCGTCAGATTCGTCAGATCAGCCCGGTGCCTGTCCTGATGCTGACAGCCAAGTCCTCTGCGCAAGCGAAGGTTCAGGGTCTGACCCTTGGAGCGGATGACTATGTCGTGAAGCCGTTCGAACCGGCGGAGCTTGTAGCCCGAGTCCGGGCGATCTGGAGACGCTCGGGGCCGGAGGCTCAACTGCTGTCGGAGAAAGTATCGTTCCGTGAGGGAGAGCTGGTCATCGACGCGGCTGCCGGGAAGGTGGTTGTCCGGGGGACGGAAGCTTCGCTGACGACGAGTGAATACAAGCTGCTGCTGGCGCTGGCCCGTCATCCTGGACGGACATGGAGCCGGGACGACCTGATCGTCAAGGCGTTCGGCTACGACTATGACGGCGATGCCAGAACGATTGACCAGCATATCAAAAATATGCGGCATAAACTGGAGCCGGACCCGAAGCGTCCGGTATGGATCGAGACGGTATTCGGCTCCGGCTACCGCTTCAACGGAGGCTAGAATCCGGATGATGCGCAAGCTTTCCGTCAAAGTCTCACTGCTGCTGCTGGCCTTCACGGCAGTTATTCTGATCATGGCAACCGCCGTATGGGTTGCCAATGTGCATTACCACTTTGCCATGTTCCAGCAGGAACAGCCGGTGCATGATAGTGCGGCGATGACGGACTGGGGCGGTCATCTGGAGCTGGCGATCCTGCAGTCTGTGCTATGGACGCTGGCCGGGGCGCTGGCGGTGACGCTAATTCTCAGTATTCTCGCTGCCCGCCGGATCACGGCTCCACTGATCGAGATGAAGTCGGCCGCTGCGACGATGGCCCATGGCAAATTTACCGCGCGCACGGTGGTCCGCAGCGGGGATGAGCTGGGCCAGCTCGGCCAGGCGATCAACGACCTTGCTGGTCGGCTGCAGCATCAGGAGGAGCTGCGCAACGCGATGACCGACAATGTTGCGCATGAGCTGCGCACGCCGCTGGCTGCGCTCAAGAGTCAGCTGGCCGCGCTGCGGGACGGCATCTGGCAGCCGACGCCGGAGCGGCTGCAAGCCTGCTGCGAGGAGATCGACCGGCTGACCCTGCTGGTTCAGGACCTGCAGGAGTTGAACGAGCTGGAAGGCTCAGGCTTCTCGCTGCGCAGCCAGCACGTCGATCTGGGCGTAGTCATGACGGAGTCGGTAGCCGCCGTTCAAGCCGCCTTTCTGGAGAAGGAACTGCAGCTGCAGCTCAGGCAGGCCCAGGTTCCTCTGATTCAAGGAGATCCGAACCGGCTTAAGCAGGTGGTGCTGAACTTGCTGTCCAATGCGGCTAAGTATACACCGACCGGCGCCCGTGTGACCGTGAGCCTAGAGCATGACCGGCAGCATATCCGGGTGGCGGTCAGCAATTCAGGTACGCACATCGAGCCCTCCGACCTGCCGTATCTGTTCGAGCGGCTGTACCGGGGGGAGAAGTCTCGCAGCCGGGCGAGCGGAGGCAGTGGAATCGGTCTGGCTCTGGCCAAGGCGATTGTGGAGGCGCATGGCGGGGAAATCTGGGCGGAGAATCAGCCGGGCGGGGTCAGCTTCATCTTTCACTTGCCCATTCCGGCCGTTTCACTCTAACCGTTGCCTAACCGGACTTCACTCTTCACAACTTCTTCATAAGTCGGAGCTATGCTGGTAGCAGGACGAACTCGTCCGACGAAGGAGAAGGAAGGGTGGATGATGATGAAGACGTCGAAATGGCTGCGCACGGCGGCCCTGCTGGCCGCGGGGACCGTACTGCTGACAGGCTGCCTGCAGAAGCAGGAATCGGCCGCTAGTCTTACCGGTTCCGGGTTGAAAGAGACAGGCAGTACCCAAGTGCAAGTTCCCTGGATCGCTACGAAAAATACGACGAGGATCAATACCTCCGATCCGTACGAGGCGGCTGTGCTCGTCTCGCATACGCTGTGGCCTGCGGCCAGTGATGGCAGCCGTCCGGGAGGCGTCGTACTGGTCGACCCCGATGACTGGAGGAACGCGCTCGTGAGTGCAGACCTGATCCATCATCCGAACAACGGGCCGGTGCTGTATGCGAAGAAGGACCAGGTGCCGGAGACGACGCTGAGGGAGCTGAAGCGGCTCCAGCCGAAGGGCGTGCCGGAGAATAACGGCGTGCAGGTGATTCTGGTAGGCGAATTTACGGAAGCCGTGCAGGCTCAACTGAAAGGATATAAGCTGGACCGGGTTACCGGCAGCAATCCGGCAGCGCTCGCACGCAATATCGATGCGTACTATGCGAAGACGGCAGGAGGACTGCCCGATGCGGTACTCGTCGGCAGCTCCGACCGTCCTGAATTTACTTTACCTGCGGTGAACTGGATCGCCCATATGCCGGAGCCGCTGCTGTATACGGGCAAGGACGAGCTGCCTCCCGAGACGGCAGAGGCGCTGCAGGCGAGGGGCGGCAAGGCGACGATCTATCTCCTCGGTCCAGAAAGCGTGATCTCAGCCTCCGTCGCTAGCAAGCTGACCGCCTACGGGAAGGTCAAACGGATCGCAGGCAAGGACGCTTACGAGCAATCTATCGCTTTCGCCAAATACAAGGATACGGAGACCGGCTTCGGATGGGGCATTACCGCGCCCGGTCACAATCTCAGCCTGGTAGCCAAGGATAGTCCGCCTGCACTGGCCATCGCGGCTGCGCCGTTCTCCCATCTGGGCAAGCATGCCCCGTTGATCTGGACGGACAAGACCAGGCTGCCGGATGCAGTGATGAGCTATGTGATGTCGATCCAGCCGAAGTTTACGTCCACGCCGTCCGACGGCCCATTCAATCACGCTTGGCTGACCGGGGCGGAGGGCGAGATCACGTATGCGGCCCAAGCCGAGCTGGACGAGATGCTGGAGATTGCCTCCGCCAGCGGCGCCGGCCACGGAGCCTCGCACGGAGCACCGGCCAAGGAACAGCCGGCAACCGGGTCTGGAGGCGGCAGCCATAGCGGCCATTGACGGGCTGTGCCCTGTACTAGTCTGATCAATTCCGTTCCGCCTTTACTTATACAGCTCAGCCCTTGCCTTCCGCGGCTTCTTAACATGCGGATAGCAAGGGCTGTTTGACTTCACCAGATTTGTGCAGATCAATCTGAAAGCCTGTCATTGATTTGCTTCTTTATTTTTCTCTAACTCAGCACGTAATTTTGCATTTTCCCTCAACAAATGAGCATTTTCCTCCAACACCTTTTGTATGTCTGGGAGATTCTTGCCGGAAAACCAGCCATGCAGATCTTCTTTTCCTTCATACTCTCGCATTTTTTCATGGATAACCAGCTTAATGTCCCGTTCACTTTGAACATAATAGGCAGGGATCTGTTCTAAAACGGATTGCTTAAATTCTAGGAATCTCGGATAGCCTTCCATTTCTTCAAAATCCATAGGGCTGTTGCATGAGTGCTTCATCGGAGAGAACCATAGCAAATCTAGGCTTACCCAATTCTCCGGCATATTCATATTCCCAATGGGTGTAGCTCTTGGATTCATCCGGAAGCAGAAGCCCATAGATTCCTCCGAGAATGAGGACATACACATCGGATTCCTGGATCCATCGCTTAATCATTTCCATCTGATGATCTTTGAAGATGAGCTCCACGCCGGCAGGAATGTGACCGGTTCTAAGAACAGCGTGTACAGCGGTTTGTCTTTCCTCGATCAAATCGTTAAAAGTAGACGATATGAAGACTTGTAATTTTTTTCGCATAGGCCACCTATAGTCAATGAAATGAAAATAAATCGTACCATTGGATGACTTTACCGTCAAAGGACTTCATATTTTGAATTATAAGTTAAGAGCATAAAATTCATTTATATTTAAATGAAATTAGCTAATATACAAATGATCATATATGTAAAATATCGTATTTATTCGGTAAACTATAGATCACTAAGCGAGCAGGCGCTTGGCATAGATCAACCGTTCTAGAAACTATAGAGTAGAGGTGCTGAAAGTATGAATGGAAACACAGCTTCACCTACACAGCGTGCCGTGAGTCAAGCGTCCACGGACCGTCTTCCGTGGGGGAGATTACTCGCACTCGCGATGGCGGGGTTTATTTGTATCCTAACCGAAACGCTGCCGGCAGGTTTGCTGCCTCAAATTAGCGCTGAGCTTGGAGTTTCGGAAGCTCTGGCGGGGCAGCTTATCACCTTATATGCCCTTGGTTCGACTTTAGCTGCAATCCCGTTAATCACAGCTACACGCGGCTGGCGAAGACGGCCATTGTTACTGATGTGCCTGATTGTTTTTCTTGTATTCAACACGATCACAGGTATATCCTCCAACTATATCCTGACTTTGGCCGCCCGTTTCTTTGCAGGCGTATCCGGAGGTGTCGTATGGGGCATAACGGCAGGGTATGCACGCCGCATGGTGCCTGAATCCTTGAGAGGGCGGGCGCTGGCAGTCGCGATGATCGGTTCCCCGCTCGGGCTTGTGCTGGGTGTCCCCGTCGGAACCTTTGTCGGCGGGTTCATAGGCTGGCGGCTTGTTTTTGGAATTTTATCTCTGTTCACGCTGCTGCTTATCTTTTGGGTGCTAAGAGGAGTCCCTGATTTTCCAGGACAAGGTGCCGAACGGCGGCTTTCCCTTGGCAAAGTATTCGTCATACCTGGGGTACGATCAGTTCTCTTGGTCGTGTTGTTCTGGATACTTGCGCATAATGTCCTGTACACCTATATCGCACCGTTCCTTGCGGAGGCAGGGCTTTCTGAGCGAGTTGACTTGATCCTGCTTCTATTTGGCATTGCTTCGGTTGTTGGTATTTGGGTGATTGGCATGCTGATCGACCGATGGTTGCGGCTGCTCACCCTATTAAGCTTAACTGGTTTCGCTGCGGCATCTTTACTGCTGGGTATCGGTAGCGGTCAACCCGTGATCATTTATTTCAGTATTGCGTTGTGGGGGCTGACGTTTGGAGGAGCCGGAACACTACTTCAAACCGCAGTTGCTGAAGCGGCTGGCGAACATGCAGATGTAGCCCAGTCGATGCTGGTAACAGGGTGGAACATGGCTATTGGCGGTGGCGGTATAATCGGTGGCATCCTTCTCGAAACACTGGGTGTCAGCAACTTCCCATGGCTATTGCTGTTGGTGCTGCTGCTTGCTTTGCTCATCACATGGCGTGCCAGAGAACACGGATTTCGTAAGGCGGAACGCTGAAGCTGGACATATTAATCGGCAAGCTTGCTTGCATCTTCAGAGATGAAGAATTTATGATCGATAGGGGAGGACATTACAATTAGAATAGTATAAGTCCCATACTTATTGCATGTATTCCCGAATTTCTCCAGAGACTGTATGGAATCCGTAACGACTTTCAACATATAATTGTATTCTCCGCTTATACGATGACATTCGATTACTTCAGGTGAGGTGCTGCAAAAATCAATGAACCCGTCGCAGTCTCTGGTCTGGAACAGCATATAGGCCGCCGTATGTTTTCCGATTTTTTCGGGAGAAACAACCGTACGATACTGTTCGATGACACCCTTTTCCTCCATCCGCTTTACTCTTTCCGTTACAGCCGGTTGTGAAAGGCCGACGTTCTTGCCAAGCTCGGTCATGGAAATTCGCGCTTGATCCTGAAGGTGATAGAGGATATTTAGATCAACATGATCCATGGATAACAGCTCCCTTTAAAATTAAGGTATTATGAATCAATGAATTACTTTTCATTTGTTCATAAGTCTTTTCTTGAGAATAATTCGTGTTATTTGGCGAGTACTCCTTATGATTATAAACGGTCTTAATAAAATAAATCAATACGGTGAGCGCACGAAAGCCATTACTCTTTATGCCATAGCCATTGCGCAGTGACCTGTAATCGGATACATCTCAACTGAAAATAGCACAACGCTTAAGGAAACATTTGTAAATCAAATATCCATGTGCTAGATTGATAGGTAGAAAAATTAAATAATCAACACTCTTATCCAGAGTTCGGTGGAGGGACTGAGCCCGATGAAACCGCGGCAACCGACTTTTTCAAGCACGGTGCAAATTCCTGCAAGGTGACTATCCTTGAGAGATGAGAGGGAACCGTTAGCTTATCGATTTCTCTATCTTTGTAAACGAAAACGGATACTCCCTTTCAATTAGGGAGTATTTTTTATTTCTTTGATAGGAGTGATTTCTATGTCCATAAGAACAAGAGTTGCATGCATAGCTATTAGGTATGGACGATTGGTACTGATGGAAAAGCTGATCCCTAGTTACTTTAATTACAAACAATTAACACCACCTGGAGGCGGGCTGGAGCTGCACGAAACGCTGGAGGAAGCATGCATTCGGGAAATGAACGAGGAGACAGGATTGACCATTCATAGTCCTGTTCTGAAAGGTGTCGTTTCCTATCTTAATTATGGGAATAGTGATCATGCTGTCACCTTTTTCTTTGTTACCCATGAGATACAGGGTGATCTAATCGCGAAAGAGCCCAATAAGCATATTCCTCGTTGGGTTGACATTGAAACGATAGCAGACAATGAACTAGTACCCCATTATTATAAAGAATTCATTAGAATCATGTTGGAGGGAAAGGACTTTCTCAACGCACGATTAGAGTGGAATAAGAAGGAGTCAGATGTAAATTTTATTTGGAGCATCATGTAATGTGGAGCGATAGATGAAGGTTAACTATTATTTACATGTCAATAATTTCGTCAGACTGTCAGTGCGTCATATTGATACGGTTGACGGTAGTGACACTTTTTAGTTGTTTTAGGTCTGAAATGCTCTTCAGTCATTCCAAATTGGTGATTAAACTTACGGGCAGCCAAGTTCCAAAATGTGGTATAATTGACTTGATGACATTTTCTAAGCGGAGGTGATTATGAATTCTGCGTTTGACACCTATATCCAATCGCTCCTGCGAAGGCCTGGCTGAAGCCGTGTCGCAGGCGCACAAGCTGGCTGCACCGGGCGACACAGTGCTGCTGAGTCCTGCATGCACTGCGGTTGACCAATACCGTAACTTTGAGGAGCGCGGGCGTCACTTTGTAGAGCTGGTTGGGGCGCTGTATCGGTCTGAGGGGAAGGATTGAAAAGTGGTCTTTGCCGGGAAAGCCGATTGAATGGATTCATTACGAAAGACAGATTAACTCAAGCAAATGTTGAGTTCTATAGTAAATATAATCGAGGAGATTGCCATGGAAGATTAGATAAGTTGTACAATTTAAGTTATTCCATCTTTCATTGTAAATCCAACTGGAATACCGAAAGCATCAGTACTTTTATACCGTTGGGCTTCAAAAAATGAGAACTATTTGTTCTTTGCATCGCTACTATCCAGCTGGGGATTTAAGGTTATCGTACCCGAATTGCCTTATCATGGAGTACGTGGAAGTCTGAATTATTTCGATACAAAAGTATTACAAAACTTTTGGAATGTTGTCCTTCAGGGTGTAAAGGAAGTGGGGAAAATAGTGTCAGCATTGACTGATCAAATGAGCAAGCCGAGAAAATCGTTAGTTGTTGTACTCATATTTCTAATAACAGCCGGTTACTGCAATCACACTCAAATCTTATCGTTATCTATGGTCCTCAAGGATAGCAGTTTACCATTATCGCCACGATGATCGGATTATCACAATCGGTGGCGGAACCTTAAATAATCCAAAGGAGAAAGCCACAGTGATAAGCATTATAGTCGATGATCCAGATGTTTCTTACCTGGAGGTAGGACCCGAAAATAACCGAGTGAAGAGAAGAGTCACTATAAGGGAGCCTATGACATTCGCATGGGATGTTGCAGTCCAATTGAATTTCCTTTATCCAAAGGCATTCAATAATAATGGAGAACTACTTTACGAATACCGCTACCCAAAAACAAATTATATACGGCAAGAGGATCTGAGGTGGTATTCAGTTAAAGAGTCTTCATCATAAGTGATATCATACTCATCGTTAGGCAAAGACATTTGAAGGCATCCGTTTTTAATCGGCTGCCTTTTTAGCTGTGGCAGATTACGTTAACAAAAAAAACCGCCACATCATTGTGCCGATTGACCAATTGCCAATATGCCTAAAAAGTTACTCCTAAAAAAATCATGGATACATGATAGTATATAAAAAAAATTAACATAAGTCTATTCATTTTTTGGCAAACACTGTAATGTTATTTATGCGACCGCGGCGTAAACGATCAGGGATGAAGGGAGAAGACCCACATGATTACGCTCAGAAAAATAACGCTGGAAAACCGACGCGCCATATTTAACTTGGAAGTATCAGAAGAACAACGGCGCTTCGTTGCGTCCAATCTGTCAAGCGTGGCTTCGTGCTATGTCCTTGATACCAATGGGGGACATCCATTCCCGTTTGCCATTTATTCGGATGGGCAGCCGGTCGGTTTTGTTATGATGACTTATGGAATTACCGGATACGACCTCCCGTCAATTGCACACGATAGCTATTGCATCTTGCGACTGATGATTGACAAGCATCACCAGAACCGGGGCTACGGTCGGGAAGCTATGAAAAAAATCTTGGAATTTATCCGCACCTTTCCCGCAGGGCCTGCACATTACTGCTGGATTTCTTATAAGGCAGATAACTTGCCCGCCAAAAAGCTTTATGAAAGCTTCTTATTCCGTGACAACGGCGAAATCATAGGAGACGAGCTAATCACCGTATTGCCACTCTGAATTGAACTAGGACTCACCTATCGGAAGACGTTAGAGCAGCGATGGAACCGATCCATCGCTGACTTTTATTGTTACGGACATCGTTCAGCGAATTAGCAGTATAGTAAAATGGAAAATAAAGGATAAATTGTGTTCAAGTGATATCATGTAAAATCGATAGGCTACAGGAGCCGTTACTATGGTTCCGAATGGTTTGAGATTACTGTTATGGGCTGGAGCATCATCATATTTACGGCACAGATAGATATTCCCATGGGGGAGATCATCTTGATAAGCACCTACATGCAGAATTATTTCGATGAAGATATTTGTGTAATCATCCTTTCAAATAACGAATCTATCAATCAGTACAGACTGGGCCATGCCATTTCAGATATTTTGCATCAAGTAGATGTGGATTTTTCGATAAAACATGAAGAGCTTCCAATCAACGAAAAAGAGCTTAAAAAGTACTGCGGAACCTATTTGAAGGACAAGATCCAAGTAGAACTAATTAATGGAAAATTATACTTTACGAGATTTTCAGGAAACCTTCATGTTGAGGTCTACCCTGTAGGCGAAGGGAGATTCGCTCGGAGATATTTTGACCAGACTCATCCATACAGTTTTACTCAAAAAAATGGAAAAATGACGTTTTTCGGTTATGACAAGGATGACTCAGCAATCTAGTAGTTTGGGTAACTGATCCATACATCATGAGGCTATTGTTGAATCTGTTAAGACGGTTTTATTGAAGTAAAGAGGAACACGAGAATAACTCAGATTAAAACCGGGTTTTATTTATGATTTTAAGTGAGTTATGGCGACTGTATGAAGCTGATAGACGTATCCAAGGGTTTAGTCCGAGTACATTGAAAGCCTGCGCCCTGCAGCTCAGGATGCTGGATAAAAAGAGCAAAAACGAAGTAGGCCACATGAAACTTACCGGTGTTCTTGGTGTGAGGATACGGAAACAAGATGAAGAGGTGAAATATGATTCGAGGAGTAATTATTGAAGGGTTGTCTACCGCAGGAAAAACGTCAGTATTTTCTGCAATAAAGAGATTACATTGCCAAACACATAATGGTGAAAAGACGATAATTGCAATAAGTGAACACTACTCGCAAGTATTGCATTCATACCAGGGTGTCTTAAGATCCATGGGCAAGGATGAACATATTCAGCTTTTAAATCGTCATGTTGATTATCTTGAGCAACAATTCGAGTGGATTCATTTACTTGGTCATACGAAACCATCGAACGGTGTATTTTATCTTTTGGAGAGGTTCAATGTAAATCATAGAGCGGCTTTTATTGATTCTACAGAAATAGAAATGCTGGAAAAACGTCTATCTAGGCTGAATGCACATTGTGTACTCTTAACCTTATCCCAAGATGCTGTAGAGCCTAGATATATTGAAAGTCGAAGCGAAGCTTGGAAATCGTATGTGATGGAAAACCATCCCACGGTAACAGAGGCATGTCAGAAGTTTTTAGAGGATCAGGAAAAGCTTCGTATGTGTGCTAAACAATCGCTAATTCCCACTTTAGAGATAAATACAGATGAAGCAGACTGGGATTCTTATGCAAAACAAATACTCGTGGAATTAAACTAAAAGAGAACGATACTTGAACGGCTGCTGCGGAGCAGCCGTTATTACGTTAGTGGGCAGCATTGCTTAACCTATGAATCTATTCAGACTGTTTATTTCCTTCGAAGAGGTCTGTAGAATGCACGAATGTCATCGGCCAACAGCTCCGGTTCTTCCATAGCCGTAAAGTGCCCGCCGGAAGGCATAGTGGTCCAACGCGTTACATTCAGATTGCGCTCAGCCCAGGATTTGGGAGGCAGCACGATATCTGCGGGGAATATGGCCATTCCTGTCGGAACTTCGATGCGACCCAGTGGTGGCAAGGAATGTGAGTTTTCGTAATACATACGTGTAGATGATCCTATGGTGTTAGTCACCCAATAGATCATAATATGAGTCAACAACTCATCCTTGCTGTATGTCTGGTTGAGGTCGCCCTTACAATCGCTCCATGCGCGAAGCTTCTCGAGGATCCAGGCAGCCAAGCCTACCGGCGAATCGGAAAGTCCGTAAGCAAGAGTCTGAGGCTTTGTCGATTGAATGGACATATAGCCCCCCTCCTGGGAGATCCATTCGGAAGCGTTTTTCTTATATTGCCGTTCTTCTTCAGAAAGCTCCGCTTCATTCTGTGCAGTCAAGAGACTTCTTATAATGCCAACATCAGTTAGATGAATGCCCAGTAGAAGTTCAGGATTATTTGCTGCCAGATACCTCGTAACACCAGAGCCAATATCTCCGCCTGCAGCGGCGAATGCGGTGTAGCCTAATTCTTGCGTCATAAGCTTAGCCCACATCTGGGAGACACGAGAATTGTTAAAGCCAGGGTGATTAGGGCGGCCAGAAAATCCGAATCCAGGCAATGAAGGGACAATGACATCAAAAGAGTCATCAGGATGACCTCCGTGACTAGCCGGATCGGTAAGGAGAGGAATTATTTTTTCATAACGAAGGTAACTGTCGGGCCATCCATGGGTAAGAATAAGGGGCATAGGGTTGGATCCTTTACCGCGCTCGTGTACGAAGTGGACATCTATCCCATCGATCTTGCTGCGAAACTGGGAAAAGCGATTCAATCGGGATTCTTGTGCACGCCAGTAGTAATGATCCCGCCAATAGGAAACGAGCGATTTTAGATCACTTAAATCTGTTCCTCTCTCCCAGCCGGAGTCTTCTACTTGATCGGGCCAACGGATGTGATGAAGCCTGTCTTGCAGATCGTTAAGAATGTCATCGGAGACATGAATATGAAACCGTTCAACAGCCATCATGATTTCCTCCCTTTTTGTTAATCATAGGGTTATTATATCCCTTGAACTTGTATGTTACACTGGCATAAGTGAAGCAACCAACTATACAATTTGATAGGTGATCAGAATGCCACAAATAGACCGACACAAAGAACGTACCGTGAATATAGAGTTTGTAGCAGTAGAGGACTTTCGTATTCTTCCCTATCCAGAACGGTTTACATTGATCTTTATTACGTCTGGAAGTATAAAGGGGATATTAAACGAGCGTCCTATTTCTATTAGTGCGCCTGGTATCCTTTGCTTGGCTGAAGACGATCATCTGCATAGGCTTGAAAAGAGTAACGTCTCCTCACAATCCTTTAGCTTTCATCCCGAATTTCTTAACACCATGACGCTTTCCGAAACGAAGGATTACTTTCCTTCAGCAGGACCTCGCATTCAAACAGGACTTTCCCTGTTTCAAAGGAATCCTTTGTATTCGGGTGTACCTCGTGTAACCGAGAAAGCGTACCCTCTATTATTTGAATGGTTTTTCGTACTTGGCACAGAAGTGCAAGCGCAAAGCGATGCACTCTGGGTATGCCGAATAAAAAAATACCTCATTCAAATTTTAGGTTTGTTGGAGGAATTAAATCGAACAAGCGAACACTCGCCTGTCGATGTCGTATTAGACTATATTCACACCCATTATTGGAGAAAGATTTCATTGGAGGAATTGACGAATTGTGTTCATTTGAACCGTGTGACTCTAAATAGGATGTTTCAGGAAAGATGCGGGCATACAGCGATTGGTTACTTGCTGGCACATCGCTTAAAGGTTGCAAGTGAGCTTTTGACACATACAGATATGAGTCTCAATGACATTGCGAGCGCTACTGGATTTGAGTATGATACCTATTTGATCAAACAGTTTACAGCTAAAAAAGGGATGTCGCCGACGAAGTATCGGCACACCTCTCGTAAGTTCGCCACTGCTCAATAACCAAATCCTACAAAGTTATGGTCATTAGCTGGGGAATCCGGAAACGTATGGCTTCGGCACAGCAGCTTCTTTTTTCAGTATGGCAGCGGCCTCCAAACTCCAATAAGGATTTCTCAACATGCCTCTTCCAACCGCCACTAGATCTGCGTCTTCATTGCAGATGACAGCGTTTGCCAATTCTTCATGATCCAGTTTCCCGACTGCAGCAACCGGAGTATTCAGGGCTTGCTTGATTTCTCTTGCTAAAGTCACTTGATAAGCAACATGCGTACCCGGTCTACCGAAAGCAACGATGGGGCCTTCACCTCCGGTACTGATGTGAAACATATCGACGCCAGCAAGCTGATACCGTTTGGAGAAGGCCACACATTCTTTTATTCCATATCCGCCTTCCACGTATTCAATTGCGGATATTCGCATCATTAATGGCATATCCTCCGGCATCTCTTGCTTGGCTGCTTGAATCACTTCTATACCAAACTTGGTCGTGTCTTTGCCGTATTCGTCCGTTCTTTGATTCGTAAGCGGCTAGTGGAACTGATGGATCAAATAGCCATGAGCGCGGTGAAGCTCAATCGTGTCGAATCCGGCCTTGATAGCACGCCTTACGGCCATTGAGCGACGCATAGGAGATCAGTTGTAACTCCAGGCCTCGAGTCATTGAGAAATAAAATAAAACCAGATTTGAACAAGGCTAGATTTTGGATGGGATCTGTCAAATACCTTGAAATGGTAGTAGAGGGTAGTGTTTACCAATTTTTTTTAGGCGGGGCCAAGGAGCTACGAGGAATCGGCGTAATCAAAGGCTAGCCATTAAGTTGGCTTTCAGGGTTCGGCTGTTCCGCAACGCTATTCTTATGATCCTCTCCCCACTGTGCCAGGAGCTGTAGTAACGGAGCCAGACGCTCTCCTGAATCTGATAGGGAGTATTCCACTCATGGAGGCATTTGATTATAGGTTGTGCGGACAATGATCTTATCTTCTTCTAATGTTTTCAGCTGTTGTGTCAGCATTTTTTGTGTAATTTGGGGCAATAGCCGACGGAACTCATTGAATCGAAGTGTCTTTGTGGATGAGCGGCATAAATGCCATAAAATCAACGGCTTCCATTTTCCGCTGATAAGTGCGAGCGTTATCTCGGTGTTGACATTCATATGGAACATTCCGATAGTTAATCATATTCGGATCTCCTTTGAGGGACGCAATGTTAGTAGATGGGGATATTGGGATACATTATAACACATCAAATAGTGAAACAGTGATCGAATGCTAAACTATTCCAATCTGAATATAACGGTTTTTTTGGAAAATGGAGGTACCACTTAACCATTTACGAAAGGGACGGTTTTTTTGTGCATTCAATATGTTATGGTCAGGCGCAAGCCCCACATATCTTGCTATATACTACCTGAGCATCCGTACGGCTATAAAATCTCTTAGCCAAATAAAGAACAGGGCCAACCTAACGGTTAGCCCTGTCGTGTCATGAACAATGAGTATATAAATGCTACTGTCTTTCCAGCTTAAAGCCTTCCTTCTCCAGTAATGGAACTATACCCATGTCACCCAGCATATGCAGCGATCCAACCCCAATAAAATATGTTTCTTTTTTATCACTGTTCAAATAACCTTTAATCTTCTCGACCATAGCTGCATTGCGGTCATCAATCGAGGATTTGAGTAATTCAGTATCCCAGCCAATAAATTTGGATGCTTCAGTCAAGGCGTTATAATCGCCTTCGCTCCACATTTTAGCCAGAACATCTACCGAGACATCAGGAGTAGGCGGGTTCGGAGAACCTGGCTCTAGATTTTGAAGCAGTAACCTTTCATTCAGCGAGTCAGAGTAGTTGTTCATCGCCTGGAACTGGAGTTCCATATTTTCTAGGGAAATGACCGGCTTTTTAGCTTTATAGGCTTTTTCCATCAGGTACCTGTCTATACCCATATCCGGTTTATGCTCGCCTTGTGAACTTTTAATATATAGTATTTGTTTCTCGACGAACCATGTCTTAAAGTTATCAAAGCTATTTTCCGGAAGTCCCTGTGCTTTCAAGAATGCTGTAACTTTTTTATAGGTTTCTGCGGAGATATGATCCTGCAGTTTTGTTCCGTCTTTATAAACACTCAGATCCGCTATCAGTTTCTGTGATTCCTCAGAAGCGCCCTTCATAAGGTCGACCTCTACGCCCAAGTAATCAGCAGTGTTGAACGCATTCTCAATTTCTGGACGCAGCGGATACATGCTATCGTCGGCTAAGTGCATTGTACCCAGCAGATACACCGTGTTGCCCATATTTTCTATTTTCCATAGAAAACCGCGGCCTCCTTCGGATTGCTGCTTGGAGGTAAGAGTGACCCTATGCAGTGACGGGCTCCAGGCAACCTGATAGCCTGTAGTTTCAGCGACAAAGCGGAGCGGTACATACGTGACATTCCGGATTAGCTTTGGCGCTACTTCCAGTGTGACTGCTGTGCCGTTTGCCATGGCATTCGTGCTGCCAACTTGAAGGGACAAGGAGGAGCTTCCTTTGGTGCCGGTGACGGTTTGGGTCGCTTCATCCCAAATCACTTTGACATCCAACTTCTCCATGACCGGATGTATCGGAACGAGTGTCACTCCATTTTCCAAGATCGGTTCGGACTCGCTGAACTGGATTTGCTCTCCATTTAGCTGTACGGACAAGGAGTTATCTGCTGCTTGAACGGCAGAGAATAGCGACGTAAGCAGGGCTAGGGAGACAATTGAAGCGCTAAGTTTTTTCATCTGTATATACAACTCCTTCTAGTGGGTGTACACATTAATTCTGATCATTCGCCTTTTCCTTCCTTTGAATGAAGGATCAGATGACCAAACATGTCAAGCAAGTAGTTTTTAAAGTCCGGCGGAAAGTTAGTTGGAAACTCCATTTCCATCAGAACCTTTCCCGTTTCGCTCATCCCAAGCTCCTCTAGCGGTTGTGCCAGCAACCGGTCGAGTATCAGCTTCAGACTAAGTCCACGCTCCTGTACAAGCGGATGTTCCGGCTGCAGCCCTTGCTTGGACATGACGAGCAGATCATTAAACACAATCATGATTTCATGTTCCAAACTTGCTCCACTGACAAATATAGATTCTACGAATTCATCCGGCAGCCGATCGAAGAGCCGCTGCTTCAACTCTCCTTCCTGCTGAATGGCATGAATCATCAGAATAATGAGCTGGGGATCAATCATATCGTTATCCTTAACAATCGCTCTTACCCGTTCAATTGTAGCCATAACGCGCTGGATATGCTGCTGCTTCTGCAGCAGCAGCTCGTATTGCATGTCCAGTGAGGCTTTATAATCCTTGCCGCCCTGCTCCAAATATTTGCTGATTTCATCCAAGGAGAGGTCTAAATATTTCAAGGCCAATATTTGTTGGAGACGGAACAAATCCTCGTCCGTATAAGTCCGGTGACCCTGTTCATTGTAGCCGCTCGGCTTGAGTAGTCCCTTGTGATCATAAAAGTCAAGAGTACGTACCGTCGTTGAGGTCAGTTTAGCGAGTGAACCAATGGTATAATACGTCTTACTTATCCTTCTCAGCTCCTTTTCTAGCACCAGTATAGCGCAGCACGTTACGTTATGCGCAAGCATTTTTTGATTGAACAAAAGAGAGCCATAGCCAAAATTCTCATATCGAATGGAACTGTCTGGACAATTCAATGGAGGAATTAGGTATGATTCGTTATTAAACGATAGCAGCAGTCAAACCAGGACGCTTCATTGGCGTAAGCTCGGCCATTCTACTGCAAGGCTTTCGAAACATAATGACAGCGCCTATTGAACGTCATCAAAAAACCAACATTCATCCAAGGGCGTGGGGCTTAAACTTTCGGACAATGGAGTTATATCGATAAAGCGTTGTTCTCGTTCGCCCAGACGGTTTTGTGTGTTGGCATTGCGATGATCAAATCGAGCAACCAACCCTGATATTGGAAGAGGTTTTGCCCAACTTCTCGGCAAAGAAAAGAGCCTATCCTAATTAACAATAAATTGCTTGATTCTGTATATGGATACTAACGAGAAGCACTCGTATGTTGCGGATAATCCGCTTCGTACGAGTGCTTTTATTTTATATAGAGGGGAAGTCAGTGATTGATCCTAATGGATAAATCCCGAGCTTTTTTCATGTATCCAAATTATTAAAGATTGTTCAAATTCTTCATTATCAAAGAGCCTTATATGCTTATGTTTGAGAGAAGAAAGTATCTCTTCTCCTCGACTAAAACAATGAACTCTTAATTTTACCAAATTAATCAAATAATTAACATATATATAGTGAGGTAAACTGATGAATTTAGCGATATAAATAAATTTTAACCGGGTATTTTCCTTTAGAATCGTATAGATCGCTGCGAAGAGTCAGTGATAAGATAAGCAAAGTAATTTCCTATTAATTCAATGGGGTAAGTAAAAAATGAAATATGATGATGGTGAGAAGGGGAGAAGAACTTTGAACAAATTAATCATTTCGCCCTTGGGGCGATGCATGCTCCTGTCTGTTGCTCTGACAACGATGCTGGCCGGGTGCTCGTCTGACAAGGGAAATACCTCAACAAACGACACAAAGTCGGGCGTCGTGAATGCAATCGATGCTCAGCGCGCTCAAGGTGGAAATTTGACTTATGCGCTCGCGAGCTCGCCGGATACGTTGGATCCGGTTGCCAGCGGGTATGCCGTTTCGCACCGCGTACTTCGCAACATCTTTGATTCTTTGGTGTTCCAGAAGGAAGATGGCACTTTCCAACCATGGCTGGCAACGAGTTGGACTGTATCCCATGATGGCAAATCCTATACGTTCAAGCTTCGTCAGGATGTCAAGTTCCATGACGGTACGCCGTTCAATGCGGAAGCAGTTAAGGCGAACTTCGATCATCTCGGAAAAACGTCCGGACTCGGACAAGCCCGTCCACTTCTCGGACCCTTGGAGTCCGCCGAAGTCGTAGATGAGTTCACCATCAAAGTGAATCTTTCAAAAAAATTCGAACCGTTCCTGAGCGGTCTTAGCTCCGCATTTTTTGGCATTTCGTCACCCAAAGCGCTCGGGCAGCCCGGAGAGCAATTGGGTAAGAATCCGGTAGGCAGCGGGCCATTCAAGTTCGTGAAGTGGGAGGAGAACAGCGAAATCGTGTTGGAGAGATCCCCCTCTTACAACTCCGCGCCTCCGATAGCTGAGAACCAGGGTGCATCCTATCTGGATAAATTGACATTCAAGATTGTTCCGGAAGAGGCAACCCGAATCGGCAGCGTACAGAGCGGGCAAATCCTGGCTGCAGAAACGGTTCCCCCGCAAAACATCGCCGCGTTCAAGAGTCAGGCGAAGTTCAAGATCCAACAGGCCATCACGAACGGAACGCCTTTCTCCTTGTACCTCAATACGCATAATGAACCGTGGAATGACCGGAGAGCACGGCAGGCCATCCAACTGACCATCGATCCGGAGATCATAGTCAATACGCTGTATCTAGGTACATATTCGCGAGCTTGGAGTGCACTAACGCCGGGGTTACTCGGATATAACGAGTCATTGGAAAACAAAATAAAACCAGATTTGATCAAGGCTAACAGCCTGTTGGATGAGCTGGGTTGGAAGAAGAATTCGAATGGAATACGTGAAAAAGACGGTAAAAAGCTGACATTGAACTATCTTGAGCCATCGGCGAGCCGGGAAAAACGTAAGGACATTGCCGTTATTGTACAACAGCAGCTTAAGGAGATTGGTGTAGCAGTCGAACTCAATATGACCACGAATGCAAGCGAATTGTTAAAAAAGCGGGAATTTGATATCGCTGGCATTTCACAGGTGAAGGCGGATCCAGACATTCTGGCCAATCTGTTTCGTTCCGATCGTCTGCACGCTCAGGGCGGCAACAATTACTCAGGGCTTAACGATCCGAACATAGATAAGCTGCTGGATGAAGGAGCGGTCGAATCCGATCCGAAGAGACGGAAGGATATCTATCGCCAGATCCAGCAATACTTAAGCGATCAAGCCATTATGTTCCCAATTTATGTGTACCCGTACACCGTAGTGCAATCAAGCAGTGTTCAGGGTTTGAAGTTTGATCTTCTTGGCTATCCGTTGTTCTATGACGTTAGCATCAGCCCATAACGGAAGGAAAGATGTTGTGACAGGAAATATTGCAACCCGCCTTCTGACCTCCTTATTTGTGGTGACCGGCTCGTCGGTGCTCGTTTTTATCATCATGTACATTCTCCCCGGAGACCCCGTATTGCAAATGCTGAACGGGAACGCGACGACACCGGAGGCTATTGCTGCGCTTAGGCATGAGCTTGGATTGGACCGGTCATTCTACCAGCAATTTTTTGATTATTTTTCCCGCTTGCTTCAAGGGGATTTCGGACAGTCGAGAGTGAATAGGGACCCCGTACTTCCCAAAATCCTGAAGCATGCACCTGCGACGTTGATGTTGACGCTGGTCAGTACGTTATTCTCCGTCGTCATTGGTATTCTGCTTGGAGTGCTGTCGGCCGTTTACCGCAACGGCATCATCGACTTTATGGCCAGGTTGGTCGGACTATTTGGCATTTCCATGCCAGCGTTCTGGACTGGTATTTTACTATTGCTAGTCTTCTCCATTCAGTTAGGCTGGTTTCCTTCAATGGGATCTGACGGGTGGAAGACACTCGTCCTTCCCGGTCTTGCACTCGGACTGATCGGAGCCGGCTTTATCGTCCGGCTGGTCCGCAACACGATGCTGGAGGTACTCGGCGAGCCCTTCATCCTTACCCTGCGCGCCAAGGGGATCAGGGAACGCTCGGTGATGTACCGTCATGCGCTGCGCAATTCACTGATCCCCGCGCTTACGCTGGTAGGCGTCACGATCGGAGAATTGCTGAGTGGCACTGTGGTGATCGAGACGGTATTTTCCAGGCAGGGTATCGGCCGGATACTGGCAGAAGCGATTCTGTCCAAGGATATACCTGTCGTGCAGGGAGTTGTGTTCTTCACTGCAATCATTTATGTCGGTGTGAATCTGTTGGTTGACCTTTCGTATCTTTTCGTAGATCCTCGCCTGAGACGGCTGCAATAAAGGAAGGGGGAATACAAAAATGAAAGCTGGAATTGAAGTCAAGCCGCTGTTCCAAGCTGAACGCAGACGACTGGAGCGAAAATGGCGTCTCAGAAGTATTCATCTATTCCTGTACGCAGCAGGTCTGATCATTGCGTTTATGGTGTTGTGCGCGATTGCACCCCAATGGGTAACCTCCCATTCACCGACCCAAATGGATCCGTCTAATTTGATGCGGCCGCCTGGAGGCTCCCATTGGCTTGGGACCGACTACTTTGGACGCGATATGTTCAGTCTGATTGTATATGGAAGCCGTGATTCGCTGCTGATCGGGCTTGCCTCCGTCGTGGTCGGCGGCGCAGCCGGGGCAACGCTGGGCACCTTATCCGGTTATTTGGGAGGCTGGGTGGATCTGGTTGTGATGCGGTTCATCGAGATTCTGATGACGATTCCCGGTATTCTGCTTGCACTGGCAATTGCGGCGGCAACTGGGCCGAGTCTGACCAACGTGGTGCTGGCGATTGCGGCTTCATCGATTCCACGCTATGCGAGGGTCATGCGCAGCCAAGTACTAAGTGTCAAGAACCGGCCCTTTGTGCTCGCTTCACGCTCAATCGGAAGCTCAGGCATCCGAACTTTCTTTAAGCATGTGATGCCGGGTTCACTGGCTCCCTTTCTGGTGATGTCTGCCATAGGGATCGGAACTTCGATTCTCGCAGGCTCGGCCCTTAGCTTTCTTGGACTGGGCGTTGTCAAGGAGATTCCAGACTGGGGAGCCTTGCTAGCGCAGGGGCGGGGTTACTTGATGGTAGCATGGTGGATTTGTACATTCCCGGGACTGGCCATCGCATTATTTGTACTGGCGGTCAACATCATTGGAGATTACATTCGAGACGTTCTGGATCCCAGAAGTCGCAGTGGATAAGAGCAAGGAGGAATCATATGCACAACCCTTTACTAACGGTTGAGGGGATGACGATGGAATTCGAAGCTTCGGGCCGCATCCTCACACCGGTGTCCGATATATCTTTTCATATGGAACGAGGCGAGACGGTCTGTCTTGTCGGGGAATCCGGCAGCGGCAAAACCATGACCTGCAAAGCTCTTATGCGCCTGACGGATTTTGACCAAGGGTGCATGCTCTCAGGAAGTGTAAAGCTTAATGGCCAAGAGCTGACAACGCTCCCCCATAGCGTGCTTAGAGCAATTCGTGGTAAAAAAATTTCGATGATCTTTCAGGAGCCGATGGCCGCGTTCGATCCGATCTTTACCATCGGGAGTCAATTGGTTGAGACCATACGCCGGCATGACGAGCGGACCCCAAAAGAAGCGCGTGCTCATGCAGCCGAGCTGCTGCGCCGTGTCGGGTTTCCCGAGCCGGAGCTTCGAATGACCCAGTATCCAGGCGAACTGTCGGGAGGCATGCTGCAGCGGGCGATGATCGCGATGGCACTGGCCTGCGGGCCTGAGCTGCTCATTGCCGATGAACCGACAACTGCGCTTGATGTGACGATTCAGGCGCAGATTCTAAGGCTGCTCAACGATTTGAAGGCTGAATTCGGCATGTCTATTCTGCTCATCACACATGATATGGGTATCGCCGCCGAAATGGCCGATCGCATGATCGTGATGTATGCCGGACGGATCGTGGAGCAGGCGACGGTAGAGGGCTTGTTCACCCAACCCAGACATCCGTATACCGCAGGTCTGCTGCGCTCTATCACCACGATGGGTAGCGCCCGCGGGGCTCCGCTTTACACGATCACTGGCGCCCCGCCAAGCGTCAATGAGTTTCCTTCCGGCTGCCGCTTCCATCCCCGCTGTCCTTTGGCGACAGATCAATGCCGCACCCAGACTCCGCCACTGATGGGAGAAATCGATCATAAGGCTGCTTGCTGGCATACCGATATGATGCTGCAGGAAGCCACTCTGACAGCACTGCAAGCGGGTCCGAAATATGAGCGTTTGCCGGCCTCCAGCTCATCGGAGCCGCCTGTCGACCTAGCAGCCAACGAACCGGCAGGTGGGGAAGAGGCCGAGATTCTCTTTGAAATCAGAGGACTTACCAAGCATTACCCAGTCAAAGGTCCATTTGGGCAGACGAAGGCGCGGATTCATGCCGTGGACGATGTGTCCTTCTCCATTCATCCGGGAGAAACGTTCGGATTGGTCGGGGAATCCGGCAGCGGCAAATCGACGTTGGGCCGCATTCTAATCCAGTTGGAGAAAGCGACGGCTGGGCAGGTATTTTTCCGGGGCAAGGATCTGACGGCGTTGGACAGCAAAAGCCGCCGGTCGGCTCGGCGCGACATGCAAATGATCTTCCAGGACCCTTACGGATCTGTCAATCCGAAGTGGACGATCGGACAAACCATAGCCGAACCATTCGACGTTCATGAGCGTCTCAACTCGGAGGAGTGCAGAAGCAGGGTGGAAGTGCTGCTGCAGTGGGTCGGATTGAATCCGAAATGGTTCGACCGTTATCCACATGAATTTTCTGGCGGGCAGCGTCAGCGAATCGGGATAGCCCGGGCGATTGCATTGAATCCCCGCTTCGTGCTTGCGGACGAGGCCGTATCCGCGCTGGACGTGTCGGTGCAGGCCCAAATTGTGAATCTAATGCAGGAGCTACAGCAGAAGCTTGGTTTAACCTATATGTTTATCGCCCACGGCCTTCATATTGTCCGTCATGTATCCTCGCGGATTGGTGTTATGTATTTGGGACAATTGGTGGAGGTCGCGCCTGCCGAGGAGCTGTTCCGGCATCCTGCGCACCCCTACACGGCCGGGCTACTGAGCTCAATCCTGGTGCCCGTTCCGTCCCAAAGGCGGTCCTTCAGCACCATTCAGGGAGAAATTCCTTCGCCAGCATCTCCTCCGTCCGGGTGCCGCTTTCACACGCGCTGTCCTGCCGCAGTAGCCCGCTGCCGTGAGGAGGCACCAAAGCTGAAGGAGGTAGGAACCCATCATAGGGTGGCTTGTCATTATCCGCTTTGAAAATTCATCATACTGGAATATCCACTAGGAGCGTGATGACCCAATGTCCAAGAAAAAAGAAATCAAATTCGGTGCGATTATACAAGGTGTGGGTGCCCATACCGGTTTATGGAGACATCCAGACCTGCCCGTTGACGCCAGCGTCAGCCTGGATTTCTACAAGCGTCAGGCTCAAGTTGCCGAAGCGGGGAAATTTGATCTTGTCTTTATCGCTGACGGATTATATATTACCGAGCAGTCGCTTCCTCATTTTCTGAATCGGTTCGAGCCGATCACCATTCTCTCAGCCTTAGCCGCTGTGACCCGTCATATCGGATTGGTCGGCACACTGTCTACCTCTTACAGTGAGCCCTTCAACGCAGCCAGGCAGTTCGCCTCGTTGGATCATATCAGCGCCGGGAGAGCCGGTTGGAATGTGGTTACTTCTCCACTTGAAGGTTCGGCCCGAAACTTCGGAAAGGAAGCCCATCCTTCCCATTCCGAGCGCTACCGCATGGCGGAGGAGTACATTGAAGTTGTAAAAGGATTATGGGATTCATGGGAAGACGATGCATTTATCCGTAACAAGAAAACCGGTCTGTTCTTTGACAAGTCGAAGCTGCATACCCTCCATCACAAAGGAGAGTTTTTCAACGTCCAAGGGCCGCTTAATATCGCACGCTCGAAGCAAGGCCAACCCGTCATCTTCCAGGCAGGCTCGTCAGAAGCGGGCAGGGACCTGGCTGCCAAATCGGCAGATGCCGTCTTAACGGAGCATGAGAATATTGAGCAAGCGAAAGCTTTCTATCGAGATGTAAAAAAACGTGTCAGAGCCTATGGACGCTCGGAGGATGACCTGGTGATTATGCATGGCATCGGGGTGATTATAGGCCGGACCGAGGAGGAGGCCAAGGCTAAGTATGACGAGATTGCCAGTCTGGTGACCATTGAAAGCGCGATTGCCCATCTTGGAAGATTTTATGAACACCATGACTTTTCTCAATATCCGCTGGATGAGCAGTTTCCCGATCTGGGTGATCTGGGCAGCAACAGCTTCAAAAGCAGTACGGATAGAATCAAACGTATCGCGTTGAAGGAAAATTTGACCCTTCGTCAGGTCGCCCTTCGTACCGTCATGCCGCCTGGTGAGTTCGTTGGGACACCGGAGCATATTGCGGATCTGATTCAGCTTTGGAAGGAGGAAGGGGCAGCGGACGGTTTCTTTATTCAATCGGTTACGCCGAGGGCGTTGGAGGAATTCGTCGAACTCGTCATTCCCATTTTGCAGGAGAGGGGGCTTTACCGGACCGAGTACGAGGAGGACACGCTGCGAGGTAACCTGAGGCTCCCGATACCAGCCAACCGCTTTGCTGCCACGGCAGCGGAAACCCGCCCATGAGTCTCTCGACGAGACTGAAGGCGCATCTGGATGAGTATGAGAACGAGATGATTTCGGTGCGCCGTCAGCTGCATGGCTATCCGGAGACCCTGTTCGAGGTGGAGCGAACCGCAGCTATAGTTGCCCGGCATTTGGAAGCCTGGGGAATTGTGGTTAGACGAGGCGTGGGTAAACGCTTCAAGGCAGGTGTTATCGGCAGCCTTCACGGCAGTCAGCCCGGCCGCACGATTATGCTGCGTGCGGATATGGATGCTTTGCCCATACGGGAACTATCGGATAAGCCATACCGCTCGCAGAGGGAAGGCTTCATGCATGCCTGCGGGCATGATGCCCATACAGCTATGCTGCTTGGGGCTGCCTATGCGCTTAGCAAGGAGAGACTCTGTTTGAGAGGCACGGTGCTTTTCGTGTTTCAACCTGCCGAAGAAGGAGCATTACCCTGTCCTGAAGATGGCAGTCTTGTCAGCGGAAGCAGAGATCTCATCGACGATGGGGCATTGGGGGATGCAGAGCTTGGTTTCGCGTTGCATGTGTGGCCGGATCTGCCCACTGGGAAGATCGGATTGCGTGAAGGTTATATGATGGCTGCCTCCTCGCATTTTACTTACAAGTTCAGAGGGCTGACGGGACATCATGCCGCTCCCCATCTAGCAGCCGATGCCTTGATGATGACGGCTCAATTCGCAATTGAAGCCAAGACGGCGGTAGCCACACAGTGGAATCCGTTAGTTCCAGTGGTGCTCTCTTTCGGCATGATGCATGCGGGAGAAGTGCAGAATGCAATCGCGGATGAAGGCGTAGTGAAAGGCACCTTCCGTACGTTTGGCCAAGATGCCATATTAGGATTGAAAAGCATGCTTGAGCAGCGGGCCGAATCCGTCACCCAATCGTTCGGCGGAACTTATGCCTCCCGCTACCGGCTAGGGACGGCGCTGCTGAACGATGCGGGAGCTGTGCGAATAGCGGCCAAAGCAGTCACAGAAAGCGGGGCGGAAGTTCAATGGCTGGAGACACCGAGTCTTGCGGGAGAGGATTTTGCCCTCTACGCGGAACAGATCCCATGCGTTTTCGCCTTCCTCGGCATACGCAATGAAACGCTGGGAATCGTGCATCCGCTCCATCATCCGTGCTTTGATGTTGACGAACATGCGCTCAAGATTGGCGCCGCCTTGCATCTATCTTTTGTGCTGGAGGCGCTCAGCCAGGCGGACGAAGCTTAGCTGGACAATCCAGCTCCTCAGAGCCTGCGCCGGTCCCCAATCATACCTTGCTTGTTATAAGACTTTTGTCTTCAAATGCCGTCGAGAGAACAATGATAGTCGTTGAAAATCCATACGGGTTGCAAGTGTCAAGAAATTGTGTCAGTGATTCTGATGTTTCGGTTAAAACTTTCATTAGAAAGTTATATTCTCCACTGATTCTGTAAAGATCGACAATCTCAGGGGATGCTTCGCAGAATTTGATGAAGTCGGGGCAGCAATTGGTTTTGAACATGACGAAAGCAGATGTATGCTTGCCAAGCTTCTGTGGGGACAATTGCGCACGATAAGCCGTTACGACTCCCTGCTCCTCCAGCTTCCGGAGTCTTTCAGATACAGCGGGCTGCGACATGGCAATCATTTTGCTCATCTCAGAAATAGATATTCTGGCATTTTCATGCATCAACGATAAGATTTTCGAATCGACTTGGTCCACTGTACAATCACCTCGATATATAAGGTTATAACGCATAAACAACTTAATATCTTAGTTATTAATCGCTATTTAATTAAATATTACTATGTATTTCACTTGTTATCAACACTAAAATGAAGGAATGACGTGTTAAGGAGATGAATGAATATGACTTGGACCTTGGATGACCCTATTAACCTGGGCAGCTTACGCCTGAAGAACCGATTAATCATGGCGCCTTTGCAGCAATATAAAGGCACGCTGGAGGCGTTTCCCATTGACCACCACATTGAACATTATGGCCGAAGGGCGAAGCATGTGGGGCTTGTTATCCTGGAATCTACCGCGATTTCTCCCAATGGAAGACTGTGGAAAAATGATATTGGGATTTTTACAGATCAGCATGCGGAGTCACTAAGAAAAGTTGCCGATGCCATCCATGCCCATCAAACCCCTGCATTTATTCAATTATCACATGGCGGAAGGAAATCTTCGCCCGAAGTTACGCATTCCTTAGTTGCGCCGAGCGCAATTGCTTTCGACGAGCATTACGGCCAGCCCGAGTCGCTGTCTGCGGCGGGTATTCAAAGCATCATAGAGGAATACCGTCTTGCAGCAAAAAGAACTGTCCAAGCGGAGTTCGATGGCATTGAAATTCATGCGGCCCATGGTTTTTTAATTCATCAATTCCTATCTCCTCTATCGAATGTGAGGTCGGATGAATATGGCGGCAATTCGGAGAATAGGGCAAGATTTTTGAAAGAGGTTCTTCTGGCCATCCGGGGAGAAGTCGGTCGACAATATCCGGTTACCATACGGGTTTCTGCCACTGACTATTGCGCAGGGGGGTTAAACCCTGAGGAGTGGGTGCGGATGCTAAAGCCCCTTGAGACTGAATTGGATGCGATTCATGTCTCAACAGGCGGGCTTCTCCCTATACAACCCAGTGACGTGCACTCCGGTTATCAGTTGCCGCATGCTGCTGCGATCAAGCAACATGTCAATATCCCGGTTATTGCAGTCGGAAAGATCTATACCCGCAGTCTCGCCAACCGTATACTTGAGGATCAATTAGCCGATTGTATTGCCATCGGGAGCCCGCTCCTGGAGGACCCGGATTATGCAGAACGTTTATTGAATCAAGAGCATGCTAGTAACCGTGGATGAATGATCAAGACTGAGGTTATGGACTATGTTCCACGTATTCGACAAGGGTTCCAGCTGGATGTCTAACACGTATGTTAGAGCCAGTTGGAACCTTAGTCACATCTATCAAATTGATTTTTCATGATCGGGCTCCGCAAAACTATTCTTATGATCCTCTCCCCACTGAGCCAGAAGCTGCAGTAACGGAGCCAGACGCTCTCCTGAATCTGAAAGGGAGTATTTCACCCGAGGAGGCATTTGATTATAGGTTTTGCGGACAAGGATCTTATCTTCTTCTAATGTTTTCAGCTGTTGTGTCAGCATTTTTTGTGTAATTTGGGGCAACAGCCGACGAAACTCATTGAATCGAAGGGTCTTGGTGGATGAGCGGCATAAATGCCATAAAATCAACGGCTTCCATTTTCCGCTGATAAGTGCGAGCGTTATCTCGGTGTGACATTCATATGGAACATTCGGATAGTTAATCATATTCGGATCTCTTTAGTTGGACGCTAATGTTAGTCGATGGAGTATTGGAATACATTATCATCAAATAGTGAAACAGGGACTGAATATCACACTATTCAAATCTGAATATAAGTGTAAGTGACAAATGCTGAGTTGCCATGGTCTAGGTGGGAGTCCCATGCGATTTACGGCATTCAGACCTTCAAGAAACACCATCCAGCTTTATTTGTAGACTCTAAGTATGAGTGGTTTCATGTCATGATGGAGAAGTATGTGGATATTCGGAAGTTTTGGAATAGAACAGCATTGACTGCAGAGCATAATTTGGAGGCAGCTAAATATTTTCTTGCACGACATCCTTCTTCAACGGAATTGAGGCCAATACGCTACAACCAACTACACCTCGCGGTGACCGAAGAAGCTTATCCACGAATTGAATTCTTTATGCCTGCTGATGAATCTGCACGATGCGTGTTTGCCGCATGGGGTTGTGCTTTTGATGGTTCATTCAAGAAGCTCACAATAAAGCCCTCATCAGGATTTTTTTCTTTTATTGTTGATTTATGACAAAATAAAACCGCCCACTCAGAGGAGGCGGTAAACGATTGTTTTTGTTAGCTTAGTTTCTTAATCAGACTTATTCGAATAACATCGTCCCAAATTGGACCCTGCCGAACTACTTGATACCCAATTTTTTTATTGAGTTCGATGACATGGCTATTCGCTTCTTCTGTATGTGTATAAATTAAATCAACTTTATGATACAGAGCATCTTCTTCCAACTTGAGTTTTAACTTAGTCGCTAAACCTAATCTGCGATAGTTTGGATGAACCCATAATTGAAATATTTCAATAAATCGACCATCACTTTGAAATAGATTGGGGTCTAATTCGGTAAAAACTGTTTTCCAGGGATACACGGAACCCCTATTTGCTATGGAGTACATTATCATTGCAATCGGTTTGCTAGAAACGGAATCTTCAATAATAAATGCACCTTTTTCGGGGTCAATGAGATACCGTTCTATTTTTTTACTATGTTCCTCTTTTTCTTGTTCTGTCATTTCAACTTTATCTGAAACCGTGTACCCATCGTTTTTCAAGTCAATTCGAACCAAAAATTCGTGGTCAGTTATAATAGCTTTTCGCATGTTAAGCATTCCATCACCTCAATAATCCATACTATGATATCATTATTTTTAATTCCTTCATATTCATTATGCTATGGGTCATTTAATCATAAGTTACTGTTGTCAGTTATAGAGCTTATCTACCCATCCGCCAATGCTTGGATCCATAGAAGATCATAACTGGCAGCAACACCTCCCGGTAGGCTGAACTTCTCCTCGTATTCCTTATACATGCTGGCGAACAGCCGTCGCGAACTGAGACCACGCATAGTAACAGCCTCGGAAGTGCTGGCTCCCATCGCTTTTACCGAGTGAAGAAAATCTCTTGCTGAGGCATACTTTTCCTTCTGAATCGAGCGGTCAAATTGGATACTTGAAAAGCCTGATTCCTTGAGCATGCTGTTCCATTCATCGATCGATAGAAACCACAGTCCGTGCCGCTGCGGCTCCATGCCATGGGCTCGATAAACGGCATGAAAAGCCTCATGCAGCTCGCAGAATGTGTCAGGCCCGAATGTCGTGAATATCAGCGAGCCCCCAGGACGAAGCATCCGCCGAAGGTGACCCAATGTTTGCCTAGGATGGCTCAGCCATTGAAAGCAGGCGTTGGAGACGATGAGATCGAACAAAGAGGCTGGAGCATTTTTCGCCCACACTTCAACATCAGCATGAAGAAAGCGTACACGATCCGCAGTCATTGTTCGGATGCCATTAAAGCTCGCATCATCTGATAGGACACGTTGTTCAGCCAATCGGATCATCTCGGGCGCAATATCAAGTGCAGTCATACTCGCACTGGGCCATTCCGTTACTAGAATCTCGGTCAGCGTCCCCGTGCCGCAACCGATCTCAAGCATACTGAGCCTATCTATGTCGCTTTTGTTCTTCCACCCTAAGAGAGATTGTGCAAGCCGATCCGACATCAAACGCTGAACATGAGCGTGAGCGTCGTACGAATTTGCACTTCGATTAAATTGACGCCGGATATTACTAATCCTACTGCTCATGCCACCATCTCCTCAGTTCATTAGCTATTTGCTCTTCCCTTCCCAAGAACGGGGCATGCCCGCAGGCAGGTATCGTGAATAACTTTGCATTTGGCAACTGGGCCATAAGCTCCGATGCAGCGCCGTAAGGACAAATCCGATCCTCAGTCCCGTGCACAAGAAATACCGGACAAGTGATGCTCTTCAGCTGAGACAAGCATTCCTCGCTTCGCAAGATTTGAAGACCTGCGATTAGCGCTGGGGTTGTCCAGCTACCGACTGGGGGAAGGGTTTCGTCTAGATCGGCCTCCCGTTCCGCCTCCGTAAATAGGAGCTGTCGGAACTTTGTTTCAACGCCTTGTCGGTCCTGTACGAGCCCTGTCATCATTTTCCTAACGTATAGATCTGCCCAACCTAGATCAAGCTCCTCTTTTGACCTCGTAAATTGGGCAGTGGCCCCGAACAACACCAGGCCATCAGCGACCCCTTGGATCGCTAGCCGCATTGCCAGTAAACCGCCGAGAGACCATCCTCCGATTAACAGCGGACCGTGGAAAGCCCTTGTCTTACAAGCCTCTCCATCCGAATACAGAAGATTTTTCACTGCGATTTCAGTCAGGAGCAGCATGTTCTCTGGAGAATCGGCCTCCCTGTAATCTACAGAAACATGATGATAATCTGGAAGTAACTCACGAGTCCGATCGAAAACCGCATCCGGCATACTCCAGCCGCACAACCATACAATAGTGCCGCTTGTCTGTAGCTGACTTCTCATAGAATCCGAATTCAATGAAATCATGGACTCAACACCCCTAGCCGAAGTCCGATGTTGCGGATGCGTACGGCTGCATCGGTCAACTCCTTATCCGTGTGAGCGGCTGACAAGGAAAAGCGAATGCGCGCTGTGCCATCAGGCACCGTAGGCGGACGGATGGCAACCGCTAGGATTCCTTCTTCTTCTAAAGCTCCGCTGAAGCGCAAGGCCGTATCGTTATCGCCCACGATTAAAGGTACAATAGGAGAGTCGCCGGCACCAATGTTAAACCCGGCGTCACAAAGCGAGGACCGAAATAACCGGGTTGCCGCATAAAGCCTTTCTCGACGCCAGTGTTCCTTTTGTACCAAAACTAACGACTTGGAAATGCCAGCTACGATAGAAGGGGGCAGGGCAGTTGAATAGATGAGTGGCCTAGCCTTGTTCACCAGCCATCGAATCAGCGTACGGCTACCGCCAATATAAGCGCCGTAGACACCGAAGGATTTGCTGAATGTTCCCATATGAATATCCACATCACCCTGCAGCCCGAGTTCATGACACAATCCCTCGCCTCGTCCGCCGTAGATCCCACCACTATGTGCCTCATCCACCATGAGCATCGCTCCGTACTCGCGTTTGAGCGCAGCAAGTTCACGCAACGGAGCTTGATCGCCATCCATGGAGAAAACAGCGTCCGTGACGATCAGCTTACGCCGTTTATCCCGATACTTATTCAATAGCGTACGCAAATGTTCCATATCGTTATGACGGTACCGGGCATGCTCCGCACGGCTCAATACAATGCCATCCGCAATACTCGCATGGTTCAACTGATCGCTGAAAACAACATCTCCTCGGCCGACTAGTGCACCAATAACACCTGAATTAGCCATATATCCATTAGCAAGAACTAGCGCAGCTTCGCAGTTTTGCCAATCGGCCAGGGCTTCTTCTAGACGACTATAAGACATCCGGTTACCTGTCACATGGCGTGAAGCGCCTGAGCCAGCCCCTTCTGCGAGCAGAGCCTCGCGCATCACTTCAAGAATCGCAGGATGCTGGGAGAGTCCAAGGTAGTCATTGGAGGAGATATTGAGTAACACTTGTTCCCCGCGCAGCGTATAGCCAGGAGATCCGGATACCGAGTTACTTGTACGCAAGGAACGCTCCAACGAGGCTTCAGCCATGAATTCCAGCTCTTTTTCCATCCAGTCCATGGTGGGCACCGCCTTAAAGGGCATTAATTTCAATCTCAAAGCCCAAATCCTCAATCATTTGATGATCAGCCGTAACGTCTTGGCCTGCCGTCGTTAAATAATCACCTACAAAGAGTGAATTTGCGGCGAACAGAGATAAAGGCTGCAGCGTACGGAGGTTGACCTCTCGACCGCCTGCCACGCGGATTTCTTTGGAAGGACAAATGAAACGAAATAGAGCTAATACCTTCAACGCTTTCATTGCCGGCGTGCGGCCTGCATGCTCCAGAGGTGTTCCAGGTATCGCGTTCAGGAAATTGATCGGAATCGAATCCGCGTCTAGTTCGCGGAGCGCATAGGCCATTTCCACAATTTCTTGATGGGTCTCACCCATGCCGATAATGACACCCGAGCAAGGGGACATGCCGTGTAGCTTGACCTTCTCCACGGTTTCAACACGTTGATCATAGGTATGGGTCGTCGTGATGGAGGGGTAGTTGGCCTTACTAGTGTTTAAATTATGGTTGTATCGATGTACGCCGGCTTCAGCAAGACGTTCGGCTTGATCGTCCTTGAGAATACCCAAACATGCGCAAATTTTCAGTGGCATGGTTTGACGGATTTCTCTAACCGCGTCCACCACTTGATCCAGCTCCTTGTCTGTCGGGCCTTTCCCGGCCGCTACAATGCAATAGGTTCCAGCTTGGCGTGCCATCGCTTCACGTGCTCCTGAAAGCAACGTGTCTTTATCAAGCAGGGTGTATTTTTTTACAGGGGCCGTCGAAACAATCGATTGCGAGCAGTAGCCGCAGTCCTCGGGGCAAAGGCCGCTTTTGGCGTTGATGATCATGTTCAGCTTCACTTTTTTACCGTAAAAATGTTTTCTCACCGTAAACGCAGCTTGCATGAGCGGTAGTACTTCATCATTGTCGGCGTCGAGCACAGCCAGCCCTTCCGCGAGCGTTAAACATTGTCCATTCAATGCTTTTTGGGCAAGCGATAGCCAATCCATCTCCGCTGCAATTGGATTCATCTCCATCATCCTCCTATAGTTTGAACTGCAAATGCCTCTCTGATAGGCGCGAATTGTATGGTTTTTCGTACGGTATGTATCAGCGTCTCTGAAGTTGCTTCGGCGTGTAACCGGGGAAACCGACCGAGCACCTTAAGGCCGCTGTATTGTTCAATGAGTTGTGCATTCGTAGCAACGCTGGGATCATCATGGGATTCCATGGACTCACCATCATTCAAGATGGCGCCCACAATGGGGACTTCACGATCCCGAAGGAATGAAGCCGTCAGAAGTGTGTGATTAATGGTTCCTAGGCTAGAACGGGCTACAATTAATGCAGGTAACCGAAGCTCTGAGATGAAGTCCACCATGAGGGTGTCATCAGTCAGCGGGACAGCGACGCCGCCAACGCCTTCGATGAGTAGCGCCTCGTAACGTTTAGTGAGCGGTACACCTGCGGCTATAATCTTCTTTAGCGTAAGAGTTACCCCAGCTTGCTTGGCGGCGAGCATGGGCGTAAGTGGAGCTTCAAATGTAAAGGGTGCGACTGCCTCGGGCCGTTCATGGATTCCCGTGCTTTTCAGCAGCCGTTCAGCATCGGTAAGTCCACTTCCAAGAGGTGCACCGGACTGAACCGGCTTCCAAACACCGGCATTCAACCCTTCAGCTCGGAGCATAGCGGTAATGGCTGCCGTGACAATAGTCTTCCCGACGCCGGTGTCCGTACCTGTCACGAATAATCCGCGTATCGTTTCCATGTTCACTTTGTTCATGCAACCGGGCCGCCTTCCGTGACGTGAAGGATGGATTGCTCCAAAATATCGGTCATGGCATCAAGTTCCGCTTCAGTACTAACAAGCGGAGGGATGAAGACGATCACATTGCCGAGCGGTCTCGTTAGCATGCCGAGTTCTCTGGCCCGCAAGCTCGTGCGAACGCCAATTCGTTCTGCCCAATCGTACGTCTCACGTGATGTCTTATCGCGTACGAGCTCGATTCCGATCATCAATCCTTTTTGCCTGATTTCACCCACATGCGGGCGATCTTTAAGCGCTGCGAGCTTCTGCTCAACAAATGATGCCTTTGCTCTTACTCCGTGGGCCAGGTTGCGCTCTTCAAACAGTTTCAAGCTAGCCAAAGCAACGGCACAGCCGAGTGGGTTCCCTGTGTAGGAATGACCATGGAAAAATGTTTTCTGCTCTTGGTAATCGGCATAAAACGCATCGTACACCTCGTCCGTCGCAAGCGTCGCTGCCACCGGCAAATAGCCGCCGGTCAACCCTTTCCCGATCACCATCAAATCAGGTGAAACGTCTTCGAGATCACAAGCGAACATAGCCCCCGTTCGACCGAAACCGGTCGCGACCTCGTCAGCGATGAGCAGGACGCCATACTGGCGGCACAGCTTAGCCATCTGGCTTAAACAGCCTGGCGGCATGACGATGATGCCGCTAGCCCCTTGCACGATCGGCTCTACGATGAGAGCCGCAATTTCATCCGCCCGAGTTTCGAGCAAATGGCGTAATGCGGTTAGTGTATCTTCCATTGCCTTCGTCTCACCGCCTTCATGACGATAAGAGTAGGGATATGGAATGACGTGCGAAGGAAATAGCATGGGGCGAAACACGTCATGGTACAGAGGTATCGCACCAACACTCACCGCTCCAACTGTATCTCCATGGTACGCTTGATTCATCGTGATAAACTTCGTTTTACCCCGTATTCCCTTGTTATGCCAGTATTGAAACGCCATTTTGATCGCGATCTCGACACCAGTGGCTCCTGAATCGGAGTAAAACACTTTGTTTAGTCCTGCCGGAGTGATCCCCACCAGCTTTTCTGCAAGCTCGATGGCGGGTACATTGGCCATTCCGAGAAGGGTGGAATGGGCGACTCGCCCTAATTGCTCCGTGATGGCCTGATTTAGCTCCGGCACGTTGTGTCCATGTACGTTGAGCCAAACGGATGAGAAACCATCATAATAAGCGCGTCCTTGGACGTCATACAGCATGATGCCTTCGCCGCGTTCAATAATAAGTGGACCCGAGTTATTGTAATCTTTCATTTGAGTAAAAGGATGCCATAAGTGATCCTTATTCATGGCAGCAAGCCGTTCGTAATCCGTTATCATAAATGATCACCATCCGTTAATTATTTTATTGTTAACCAAATACTAATATTTTAGGTTAACAATCGGATTTGGTCATTCTAGCAGACTTGGACGTCTCTGTAAAGAGAATTCAAAGTGTAAGATTGAAGATTGACATCAAAAACCCTTCTGCATGGATCGCAGAAGGGCACATCAGATAAAATATTTTTCAGTCTAATACTGGAGTTATATCGAGATTGGCGGGCCCTGAGCTGTTGACAACGTATGAGGCTGAAAATCTTCCCGTCGCTCAAATGACGGTTTCAGAGGCCGGGTGAGCCACCGACACGGGTGTGTTTTCGGCCATGAAAAAAACAGACGGAGACTTCTCGGCAAAGAAAAGGCTCTATAATTAACAATAAATTTCTTTAATGTGTAAATTTATCTGAATAGTCATAAAAGCTCTGCGATCGTCTTAACTCCTTCCGCAATTTGCGCTTCCGTTACATTGCCGAACCCCATAATAAGACTCTCCTCATACTTTCCTTTAGCAATGGTATACCTCTCGGCGGGATAAATTATAATATTTCGTTCTTCAAGCTGCGCGGCTGTGAAGGCATCGAACTTGCGTCCGGACAATTTGGCAATCAGATGCAAGCCTGCGGCGTCACCCGAAATACTCACTCTGCTGCCGAACGATTCCGTTAAAGCGGCGATGAGCCGAGTTCGTCTTTTCCCATAAATGCGCTTCATACGAGCGATGTGACGTTCCAGATGTCCGTCGGCTATAAATCGCGCCAAAGTGATTTGGGACAAGGTCGGGCACTGCATATCCGTCAATCGCTTTAAGTGTAGCAGAGATTCCAGTATTTCCTGCGGAACGACCATATAACCGAGTCGTAGGGAGGGATACAAATTTTTGCTGAAGGTCCCGACATAGACCACTCGCTCGGAGTCGAGCTCTCTTAGTGCACGCACCGGCATTCCGGCATAACGGAATTCACTGTCGTAATCGTCTTCGATGATAAAGCATCCGGTTTGCCGGGCATAGTCCAGGAGTTGAATGCGCCTGCCGATGGACAGGATGCTACCTAATGGGAATTGATGCGAAGGAGTAACAAAAACGCACTTAGGCTGTACATGAGTTGGCAAGTTGTTGACGCATAAGCCGTGACCATCGACGGAAACCGGGACAATGTCGGCAGTTGTCGATGCAAAAATGGCATGGATGAAGGTAGCGGTAGGATCCTCAATCGCTACGGTGTCCCCAGGCTTCAATAAAAGCTTGCATAATAAAGTGATGGCTTGGGTAGCTCCGGCTGTCACGATAACCTGCGCAGGTGAACATTGTATGCCTTTGACGTGCAGCAGATATCGGCAAATGTTGGCGCGAAGCAGCCAATTGCCTGCGGGATCTTCATCATAGCCGAACGCCGACGTGTGGGTACTATCGTATACGTTCAGCATCATTTCTTTCCACTTTTTGTGCGGAATATGCTCGAGTGCGGGAAAGCTCGGACGAAAATCAATGCCGCTGAAACGAGCAGCAAATTCCGGAGAAGTCTTTCCAACTGAAGCGTCTGAATCCATGAACCCCGCTTGAACTGGCTTGCTTCCTCCTAAATCCAACACATAGGTACCGGATCCTTGACGGCCTTCCAAATAACCCTCAGCTATTAGCTGTTCATACACTTCGACGATAAGGGCTCGCGACACCCCTAATTCGCTAGCAAGATCCCTCGTTGACGGGAGACTTCTTCCCGCTTCATACCTGCCTTGAAAAATACGTTCCCGGAGCAGCGCATAGATTTGTTTGGTTTTCGTATCGGCTGTAAAAGGCTCGAACGAATTCGTCATACATGTTGCTCCTTTCCTATGCTCGAATTGGTATAGCATTTTTGGTAGTCAAGTGGTACTTATTCATACCAATTTAACATGCTAATATGAAGCTTGCCAACATGACAGCACAACAGAAAGAAGATGAAAGCGGATGAGTGAACTAGAATATATTCCCCGGGTAGCTTCGAGGCCAGATCAAGCCGACGCAGCAAACGAACGGGCCCTAAGCACAGATAATAAGGCAGAGAGCTGGCTGGCCATCGTAGCCCTCTTTATGGTTTCGCTTAATTTGCGTCCGGCGGTTACATCGATCGCTCCCGTACTGGAAAGCATTCGACGCGATCTCGGCATGAACGGTGTTGCTGCCAGTTTACTGGTCTCGATACCCGTCCTCTGCATGGGGCTTCTCTCACCACTGTCCGTTCGATTCGGTAATCGTCTGGGAAATGAAAAGGTTATTGTCTGGTCGCTAGTTCTGCTCGGTGGAAGCACCCTATTGCGTATCCTCGTTCATACCGAAGTGCTGTTGTTTTTAAGCACTTTATTAGCAGGTATTGGAATCGCAATAATGGGACCTTTGCTGTCAGGCTTTATTAAAAAGCATTTGTCCCGTAGCATACAGGCGATGATCGCCTTGTATTCCATGGCTTTATCGCTCGGTGCCGCTCTGGGTTCCAGCTTGTCGGCTCCCTTTCAAATGCAGCTGCATTCGTGGCAAACGGCACTTTCGCTTTGGGCCATACTTGCCATAGCGGCCGTACCGTTTTGGTTAGGAGTATTACGGCGTCAGACCTACGCCCCGACTGCAGCAGCGGCCCTGTCCAGAACGTCGAAATTGCCTTGGAAAAATAAGAAGGCGTGGTTGCTGGCTGTCCATTTTGGGCTCCTGGCTATGGTTATTTATTGCCTGATTGGCTGGCTGCCGCTTATGCTGATCAATGCAGGGGATTCGGCCCTGCATGCAGGGTTGATGCTGACGGTGTTTGCCGTGATTCAAATTCCAAGCGGGCTCATGCTGCAAATGCTGCTGAGACGGTTTCCTTCGAGACTGACATGGTTAATTGCTGCGTCATCTATGCAGGCAATCGGGCTTATCTTTCTTTTCTCTTCCATGCTTTCTTGGCTCGCGGTTCTTCTGTGCGGATTCGGTTCAGGGGTACTATTTGCTCTCAGCAGCTTGCTTCCTATCGAAGCCGCGTCAAGTCCTGAGGAAGCGGCCTCTTGGGCAGCGATGATGCAATCTGTAGGATATTTGATGGGCGCGGCGGGACCGATCCTGATGGGTTGGGTTTACGACGGAATGGGGCAATTCAGGCTGGGGATACTAGGCATGATCTTGGTTTCCTTGATGCTGGTCGTGATACAATTATTCATAGTTCCGCGAAGAGAAGAATCGGCTTCGTAAGATGGTGAAAATCGCAATTAGATCAGAACAAATTCGGAGGTATCGATATGAAAATATTCGTAGCCGGTTCAACCGGGGTGATTGGCCGTTCTCTGCTTCCAAAGCTAGTGAGGGAAGGTCACGAAGTCATAGGAATGACTCATAGCCCTGAGCAGAAGCAGGTTATTCAAGCATTAGGAGCAAAGGCTATCGTTGCAGATGCATTTGATCGAGAGGGGATACTAGCGGCAGTTGGGGAGGTAAGGCCGGATGTAGTCATTCATCAGCTTACCTCGCTCAGCAATTGGAGTTCGGCTGATAATGCTAGGATCAGGATGGAGGGGACCCGGAATTTGGTGGATGCCGCTCAGAAGGCAGGCGTTCATAAAATGATCGCTCAGAGTATCGCCTGGGCTTACGAACCGGGCGATCACCCCGCTACGGAAGAGGTTCCCTTGGATATCCAATCTTCCTCGCCACGCAAAACAACAATTGATGGCATCGTCGCATTGGAAGGGGCGGTTGCAGAGATTCCGAATCACGTCATTCTCCGGTACGGCACGCTGTACGGACCAGATACCTGGTATGACCGTAAGGGAGCTATGGCGGACAAGATACGGAAACGCGAGCTCCCGGCAACGGATGGGATCACTTCTTTCTTACATGTTGAGGATGCGGCGAATGCAGCCTTACTCGCATTAAATTGGCCGACCGGTACGCTGAACATCGTAGACGATGAGCCTGCCCCGGGTACGGAATGGGTGCCCGTCTATGCCGATGCGTTGCAAGCTCCTGTGCCCGAAATTCAACTGGGAAGTAGTGGCTGGGAACGTGGTGCATCGAATGCTAAGGCAAGGAAGGAGTACGGCTGGGAGCCGGTATTCCCGACTTGGAGATTGGGGTTTGCGCAAGCTTTAAGCTAAATCTTTACGGTAAACAGTGAGGTAGCCCTGGAGCGAAGCATGTTGCAGGGAACGCTTTATACTATGGAATGGCGGGAGGACAACAGAGGCAGGTTTGAAATTAATTAAATCGAGCAGGCCGGGTTCAATCTGCGTAATCAGGGCTGTAATTAACAGGCTCCTGCCAGGAATTCGTTTCCTGTCAGGAGCCTGTTTTTAATGTGCGCCCGGCATGGGCGATAACTAGGTTGTGAAAAGTCTAGCTAATGGCTAACGGACAGGGCCCCCGGTTGATCGGTCGCATGGCAGCTGAGAGGAGAACGGAGATGGAAAGAGGTTACGACGGAGCAGTTTGTAAAGGGTCCCTGCATGATCAAGCGCAGTGGCCCGGATTATTCTGTGGCTTACGCGATCGCTGGCTAGCACTCGTTGAAGCCTTGTTTCTTGGCTCGTTTTTCAAACTTGTTTCTTCCTTGATTATTAGCTCTTGCCTACATATTAAACAGTTCTTAGCTTCTAAGCATTTTCTCATAAAAAATAAGTTCCAAACCTTTGATTGTTTTTCTATAAACTTCCTTAAAACCGAATTTCTCGTAAAGTTTTTGGGCAGGCAGTTGTTTGGCTGTCGTGTCCAAATGGAGTTTTTTATATCCTAACTCATTTGCTTTGGTTTCAAGACTTTCATAAATTTTTTGCCCGTAGCCCTTTCCTTGATAATCTGGATGTACCCTCATTCGTTTTACCTCTGCGGATATATCAGATGTTTTCCTAAACGCTCCCATTGCAATTAATTTGTCATCAACAAGTCCTACCAAAAATTCTCCAGCGTTATGCAAGTAAGCATGTTCTATATTGTGTAAATCATCATCCCAATTTCCATTGCCTAAATTAGTCCCTGTCTGATTTAATCCGATATTATGGAGTTCCCATACAGAGTCATGATCAGGTGTTTTGTATCTTCTAATAATCATATAAATCCTCCGCAAAATATATTGCTATTTATTTCCATTCTTCCTTTATGCCAAATGCCAGCCCAGTATCCATTATTTTCAGATAATCTCCTCAAAGATTTTTCTATAAACATTAGGGAATTCTCAACTTGATTAGTTTTCTCCGGAAAAGTAAGCCATTTGCTTATATTTTCACGACTAATAATTGCATTTGGTAAATTTTGATAATCTAAATGTATCATACGTTACTGCCGCTGAACATAAACAACTTATAACAATCATTGTTCTGTTATGAACTCGAATGAAACAGAGACGAAAGGAATTTCATAGCCCCAAATAGCTATTTTAAAAAATGAAGAACTAAGTGAAAATAGGAAGAATGACAGTGGGAAAGGGCGTACAAACATGTATGTTTCTATTAGGGGTATGGCTGTAGCTATGCTCTTAGCAGCCTGCCTGTATGTCTTGTCTGCTCCGGGATGGGAGGTGCTGGCCTCCGGACATGAGCATATAAACGCGGGAGCAAGTGGAGAATGGGAGGATCTGCTCGGCAAATGGAAGAGCTTAGCGGAAACAAGCGCGGTCATGTTGCTTATAGGCGTTTACATGTTCCGTACCGCACTTTTGCCCACCGCTGGCGGGTGGGGGGTATGGCCTGCAATAGAACGGATGGAGCGGATTACGGCCGTCGTGATGCTGTATGTCATCATATTGGCAGGCTCCAACAATTCCCTTACCGTTGTGAAAGCGGTAATCGCTATCATGTGGCTGCTTGCAGCTTGGGGGGCGATTCCCTATGCCAAAAGTTCAACGATCGTTAAAGGGCTGTGCGCGTTAGTCATGGTTCCACTCTTACATATAGAGGATGTCGGATCTATCCTATCGATCCCAGGCATGATTGCCGTATTAGCCGCCAGTATCCATACAGTGTCGGGCGCAATCTGGGCTGGCGGAGGGATTTCGATCTATACGGCTTTGGCATTGAAGCCTGAGCTGCCAGCATCGCAATTCAAATTGCTGCTTGAGCGATTTCGAATAGGGGCTGCTACCGCTTGTTGCGGTATTTTGCTTTCAAGTCTGCTGATTTTGTTGCTAGGCTCAAGCACTGGGGAGGAATGGAAGAGCGGGTCGGAAAGTATTTGGCTTATGTGCAAGCTGCTGCTAATTCTTGTTATTGTGTGGATTGCCAAAGGTGGTTATGGGCGTTGGAGGCAAGCGGGGGATGACGAGCTGCGCTTGCGCTATCGTTACAAACAAAGGCTTCGTGTTTCATTAGGTTTGACTGTACCTGTGCTGCTGATCTCTGCCTTGACTTCACCGCCGATTCCTGGTGGAGCTACGCTAAAGGAGACCATTTATTGGCATGTGATGGGGGAAGAAGCACATATGTCGCTACGGATTCGGGAGCAGAATGCTGGAAGACAGCAGGTCCGTTTGGACATTTGGCTGCCAGCCGGCATGGGCAAACCCATTGCGGCTGAGGTCACCCTTCATCATGGGGAAGAAGCGGCGGAAGTGCCTTTGATTTACAAGGAGGGCGGTCCAGATCCTTATGGTTACGAAGGGTTTGACAAGTATACGTACGAGGCCAATGGAAGATATATGACCAAAAGCGGTTCGTGGACCATGCAGGTGATCGCCATCGATAGGGGGCAGAAGAAGCATACCTATGAGAAGGTGGAGGATATCCCAACGGAAAACGTTCATCAGTCTAATGAACTTAATTAAGTAGAGGAGAGAGGATATGCAAATTTGGAAAGTAGGAATCCTTTTATTCGACGGGGTGGAGGTGCTTGACTTTGCTGGACCGTTTGAAGTATTTGCAGTGACAACGATCAATCGTGGAAAAGCAGAGGCATATAAGCCTTTTGAGGTGTCGACGATTTCAGAAACTGGAAAGCTGATTACGGCAACCAATGGCTTGAAGATTACACCCGATTATAGTCTGGATAATGCCCCGTACTTTGATCTGCTAGTTGTACCTGGCGGTATGGGGACGAGACGCGAGATTAACAATCCAATCTTGCTGGATTGGATTAGCAAGCGCAATCAAGAGGTGAAGTGGATGACTTCTGTGTGTACGGGAGCGTTTCTGCTTGCTAAGAACGGCCTATTGAACGATAAACGCGCGACTACACATTGGGCGAGTATAGAGAGATTGAGGAATGAGTATCCCTCAATAACGGTTGTCGAACATGTGAAATTTATGGATGAGGGTCGGATTGTCACCTCTGCCGGTATATCCGCAGGCATACATATGGCCTTTCATATGGTTCGCCGACTATTGGGGACAAAGGCAGCGGAGGAAACCGCACGCTTTATGGAATTTGATATTGACTTTCAAGAGTCTCTCTAACTCATAGTCAGATTCGGAAAACCAAGGAGCTAAGCTGCCGTCTTGCTTAGCTTCTTGGCGTTTGAGTAAGCCTCTAGGAGTCTAACATAAGCAGATTTTTAAATCGGTTTCTGCTTTCTTCCATAACATCGAAATCTCCGTTAGACATGGACCAAAAAAGACTTACACCATTAGAGATATAACAAAGTGTACGGTGTATATCTTTTGCTGGAGCCATATTTTTAATTTGTCCTGCTTCTTGAGCACGTTGAATGAGCGTGATAATGATATTTCCTACCACCGATTGCTCAGGAGCCGGCGCCAACATCTCATTTCGGAGCGTGACCCTATAAAATTCCTTCGTCAATTGGTACCCGGCACGAACAATATGCTTGATATGAATTTCCATCAGCTTCAAGACCTGATTGGCGTAATCCTGGGCTGAGAAAATGGACATAAGATCTTCATTGGAAATCGGATTGTCCGATAAAAAGAAATCAATGATCAGTTCATCTTTGGACTTGTAATAATAATAAAACGCTGTTTTTGTCACATCCACTTCTTTACAGATCTGATTGATCGTGACCTGATCGAATCCATGCTTAATAAATAGGTCGATTGCAGCCGTTAGAAGCGCTTCTTTGATCGAAGGTTTATTGCCCATTGATAGTACACTCCTTTCCAGTCATTATAGTTCACCTGATAGTCAAAAACAACTTTACCTTGGTAATGAAAAATAAAACTTAAATATTGACAATATATAACTTGGGTTATATCATCGGAAGTATGATTCGACGAATCAATAATTGAATGATCATTAAATCTTTGGAGGGAATTGACGATGAGAATAGATGTTTGGTCGGATTTTGGATGTCCCTTTTGTGTGATAGGGAAAAGAAGGCTTGAGCATGCACTTGGTAAGTTTGCGATGGGGAATCAAGTAGAAGTTGTATATCGCAGTTTCCAGCTGGATCCTCATGCAGAAAACAGAACGGTGAGCACCCAGCAGCTGGCCCGGGAAAAGGGAATGACTGTCGAGCAATTGAAAGCCAAGCAAGCACAAGTAGCAGCAATGATTAAAAAAGAAGCAGGACTTGATGTCAGTTATGATCAAGTTACTATTGCGAATACGTTTGATGGTCATCGTTTGGTTCATTTTGCAGCCAAAGCGGGCAAGGGAGCTGAACTAACAGAACGCCTTATTCGCGCTTGCCTTTCGCAATCTATGAATATCGCCGATCACAACGTGCTTGTTTCCTTGGGCGGCGAGGCAGGGCTTAATGAACGGGACGTAGCGGAAATGCTTGAATCCGATGCTTATAAGGATTCGGTCAAAGCAGACATCGCCGAGGCTAAAAAGTTGAATATTACAGGAGTACCATTCTTCATGTTTAATAACAAATACGCCATTTCAGGCGCTCAGTCTGAGGAAGTTTTTTTGAATGCTCTGAACTCGATCTGGGATGAAGAAAAGGAATGGCAGAAAATGGAAGAGGAAGGCAAAGCAAAAGGTGAGGATAACTGCGCGGACGGGGTATGTAAGGTGTAGAGGGGAATAGTAAAATCTGCACCTGTTGAGGAGTTCGTCAGGAAATAAAAGCGGGTGCTGTCCTCAATGGAGGATAACACCCGCTTTTGAGTACAAGAGCATCGAATTACTTGGCGATTTTTGCGAAGTATTCCAATGTTCTAACCAATTGAGCCGTGTAAGACATTTCATTATCGTACCAGGCTACGGCTTTCACCAGTTGCTGGTCCCCAACCGTCAGAACTTTGGTTTGAGTGGCATCAAAAAGTGACCCGAATGTCATACCCTTAATATCGGAGGATACAATCTCGTCTTCCGTGTATCCATAAGTTTCTGGATCGGACGCTTCTTTCATAGCGGCGTTAACTTCCTCAATTGTTACTTTGGTGTTCAATACAGCTACGAGCTCCGTTATGGAGCCTGTTGCTACAGGTACACGTTGAGAGGCACCATCAAGCTTGCCCTTCAATTCGGGAAGAACGAGGCCAATGGCTTTTGCAGCACCTGTGGAATAGGGAACAATATTCTCTGAAGCAGCGCGTGCTGCTCGGAAGTCTCCATTTGGAGACGGAGCGTCAAGTGTGTTCTGGTTGCCAGTAAAGGCGTGAATAGTCGTCATCAAGCCGGATTGAATACCAAACTTGTCATGCAGAGCTTTAGCCATGGGAGCCAGACAGTTCGTTGTGCAGGAAGCGCCTGAAATGACAGTTTCCGTTCCATCCAGCGTTTCATGATTTACGTTGTATACGATTGTTTTCATGTCGGCTGTTGCCGGGGCGGAAATAACGACTTTCTTGGCTCCGCCCTTGAGGTGAAGCTCGGCCTTTTCTTTGGTGGTGAAGAAGCCTGTACATTCGAGCACAATGTCTACGCCAAGCTCGCCCCACGGGATTTCATCAGGGTTACGGGTAGCGAGCACCTTAACTTCTTTACCGTTAACTGTGAAGGCTCCGTCATGAACTTCGATGTTGGCCTGAAAAGTGCCTTGGGTAGTATCATACTTGAGCAGATGAGCCAACATTTTCGCTTGAGTAAGGTCGTTAATTGCCACAACCTCGACGCCTGTGATCTCTTGAATTCGACGAAAAGCAAGTCTTCCAATCCGTCCAAAGCCGTTAATGCCTACTTTTACACTCATGGAGTAGTCCTCCTGCAATCTTATTTATTCCAAGCAGACGAATGCCTGGCATGAAATCTAAGGAATGGGATCGCGCATTTATTCTTTCATCATTAGTATGTCCAACCAAATTAAAGGTAAGTACTGGGCGGTTACGGGAAAAAAGCTCTCTTAGAAAGGGTTTAATGGATTACATAAAGATACCGATCGGTATCTTTATTATATCATGATTTAATTGATTGACAAGACTTCCGTCGTAAAATTTGATATACGATTAGATTAGATCCATCATTTATTGGCGGAGGTTTAAGATGTAAGGCAGCAGCATGATCATGGATTATCATCGTTCATAATAATACAGGGCTAACCATAAGGTTAGCCCTGTTCTTTACGTTGTTACCTATACTGGTTTTTACAAGATAGAGTGTATGCCCACTGTCGGTCAGTAGTCATGGCGAAATATCCATATCAAAGTGAAACTTAACCCGGCCGCCTACCCATGACGTTATGGAATACTCCAGAGGCTGGCTCTCGGATAAGTAAGAGATGCTCGACACGCCTATAATCGGAGTGTCATAAATGACGCCCAGCAATTGTACGTCGTGAACTGTAGGACGTGAGGCCTCCAGGATGTTCTCAATGCGTACAGGCCGTAAGTTATAACGCGAAGACAGTGTGGTGCTAAGATGATTGTTAATAAGTCCTTGCGATATGATGTCCGGCACCAGATCATTAGCCATCCAAGAGCGGTTAATGGCGATCGGGCGGCCATTCTGCAAAAATAACCGCTTGTAGTAGGCAAGCTCTTGCTCAGGCTGCAGCCCTAGCGCCACATTAATATGCGGGATCGGCTTGCTAATGAAGCTTTCGATGACTTCTGCATCGAAGTTTACGCCTTTGCGCTCAGCCCCGCGCCATAGTGCAGAGGGGAGTTAAAGTCGTGGATCACCGGCTGAGGAATAGATATAATGAAATTCCCTTTCCCTCGTATTTTATTCAGAATACCATCCTGCTCGAGCTTAGCCAGCGCTTGACGAGCCAAAGTCGTAGACGAGTTCACCATCAAAATGGATCTTTCAAAAAAATGTGAATCTTTTAAAAAATAGAATCGTTCCCGAGTGGTCTTAGCTCAGGAATTTTCCTGCAGGAGATGGTCGTGTTATGATGCTTGTATCCATACATCTTTGAGGGAGGCTCGGAGCATGGCCAGAAAAAGATATGCCAATATGAATGCCGCGGCGAAGGTTAATTCTTGGCAGGATGTGCGAAAGTGGCAAAAGGAGCGAAGGACAAAGGTAAAGGATCTCAGCTTTACTGTGTCGCAAAGCCCGGACAAGAAGCTTGAATGGTTACGAACGAACCGTGAACAAACGACGATTACCTGGATTGGGCATTCGACCCTCCTGCTGCAAACAGCAGGTCTCAATATCGTGACCGATCCCGTCTGGGCTTCGCGTATGGGCTTTGCCAAGCGGCTAACGGAGCCGGGCATCGCGATCAGCGAGCTGCCGGAGATCGACGTGATCCTGTTGTCGCACGGCCATTACGATCACCTGCATATCAGCTCCTTGCGAGCCATGCCGGGTCGTCCGCAGCTGCTCGTCCCTGAGGGACTTGGCGGCATGATGAGTCGCAAGGGCTTCATGTCCGTAACAGAGCTTGCCTGGTGGGGAAGCTTTGCAGTCGGTGGAGCAGTCTTTCATTTTGTGCCCGCGCAGCACTGGACACGCCGTACACTATGGGACACGAACACCTCTCACTGGGGAGGGTGGATCATTGAAGGCAGGGGAGATGAGGGAAGCTCCGCTCAGGGCAACGGCGGCAGCATTTATTTTGCCGGTGACAGCGGCTATTTTGACGGCTTCAAGCAGATTGGCGAGCGTTTTGGAAGGCTGCAGGTTGTGCTGATGCCGATTGGAGCTTACGAGCCGGAGTGGTTCATGTCTATGCAGCATGTAACACCTGAGGAGGCCATACAAGCATTTTTGGATGTTAAGGGGGAAGTCTTCATCCCCATGCACTATGGCGCCTTCAGGCTAGCTGACGATACTGCAGATGAGGCACTTTCGCGCCTAAATCAGGAGTGGGAGAGGCTCGATCTTGAAGCTCACAGACTACAGACATTGCTTCTTGGCGAGACTTTAATCATATAGCGACAGGCAATGTAGCGGCTTGTTCTTTCCGCCTAATTCTTCAGGCAAACCAGGACGCTTCATTGGTGTAAGCTCGGTGACCCTGTAACCAGGGGCAATTGTTCAATGCAAATAAAGTATTTTCTTAGTGCTTAGATTAAGATTGGACTCCTTTTAATGCAACCAATTTCATTTAATAATCGTTAATAAAAGATAATAAGTTCATTTGAAATGGAGAGGAGAGTTCAATTCATGAAAATAATTAAAACATGGGGAATAAGCTTTCTAATTGCGATCGTTGCTTCATTTACTATTAAAACATTTGTCGCAGAAGCTATGGTTGTTCCGACTGGTTCGATGCTTCCAACCATTCAAATTAATGACCGATTAATTGTTGAGAAAATAATATGGATGGATGATTATCAGTTTGGTGATATTGTTGTATTCTATCCACCTATACCCGAGAAAGTTAATGAAAAGTATGTAAAAAGACTCATAGGAATTCCTGGTGATGTGATTGAAATTAAGAACGGGGTACTGAATCGTAACGGTGTGAAAGTGTCAGAAACTTACTTAAACGAGCCAATTCGGTATGAATTTGGTCCGATTACAGTCCCCGAAAACAAATACTTTTTTTTAGGCGACAACCGTAATGAAAGTTTCGACTCTCATTCGTGGACTACCCCTTTCGTGGATAAAGAAAGGTTGATAGGGAAGGTAGTTTTAAAAATTCCAACGCATTTAATTGATAAGAGGGATTTAAGGTAAGCTTTTTACTATCTTAGCTTCGCTAAGCAAACGGGAAACGTTAGCTCAGAGCTTTTTATCCCTTCTATGTTGGAATAGATATCGGTTCGGATTTCCATGTTGCTGCTTGCATTCCAGATGATGATGTTTTATGAACAACAGTTTCTTACACTGGCTTTAAATAGAGCATAAATAGCCCATTGCACTGTAAATTGGAAATGAAGAAGCTTCCAAATAACGGTGATGGGCTCATTAAAATTTTCTAAGCACTACACTACATTAGACTGGATGTTGCTGATCCAGCGCTAACGCAATTACTTATGATATTACTGCTTCATTCTGCAATCTTGCCATAATTTCATTAACGGTTTCTTCAGGGGACATTTCAGATGAATCTAACCACAATCCGATTCGAGGCGTTTCATTTCGTAGTACACGATCTAATGCTTCAACGCTCCAAACACCATAACCTTTCTTTGAACGAGCAGCCTCCCTGAATGTGACAACCGTCGAGTTTGGACAAAGCACCACTACATAAAATGGGCGGTTTCTGATATAAGAGATAAAATCATGTAGCATTGGTCCAACGACGACATCTTGAACAACAACTGTAAATCCCGCTTGATGATACGCCTCCGCAGAATGCGCGGCCAGACGGTATCGTAGCCGTAGCTGATCCAATTCCTCGCTTCTCGCGTCTGGATGAACCTCTTTGCGGTTATTAACAATCATTCTTCGGAAAATGTCTCCACGTACATGCACCGATTTCTCGAATCGTTCGGCGAGCAGCTGCGCCACTGTCGATTTTCCGCTTGCCATTATCCCGGTAATTAAAATAATGCGGGGACCTTCTACCAACATATGAGCATCATCCTTTTACTTAATACCTGTATGGTAAACGGAATTGATTACAGATTTAAGGGCGAATTTAGCTAATAATCATTTATTCCGTTCTTCTGCCTGTTAGCTTAACGCCAGCAGCTAGTTTACAGCTTTATTTTCCGAGTTTATCCTTTCCCTCCGACCGACGTAGCGTCTCGACCAGCTCTACAAAGTGGCGACCGCGCTCTTCAAAGTTGCGGTATTGGTCAAACGCAGTGCAGGCAGGGCTCAGCAGCACCGTGTCGCCCGGTGTGGCGAGCTTGTGCGCCAGCGCTACGGCCTCGGCCAGGCCTTCGCAATGGATAATAGGCGGGCAACTCGGCACTCTGCGCGCTGCAGCCTCGATTTGACTGGCCGCTTCGCCGATCAACAGTAGCACCTTGACATGATCAGGCAGCAGCCTAGCCATCTCGTCAAACGGTACCTTCTTATCTCTCCCGCCAGCGATCAGCAATACTCGGCCCGCGTGTGCGTGCAGCGTGGCGACGGTACGGGCGGGGCTAGAGCCGATTGAGTTGTTGTAGTACTGCACATCTCTCACAGTTGCCACCCACTGGTTTCGGTGCTCCACACCGACAAAGCTGCTTACCGTCTCCAGGATTGCCTCATCCGGCACGGACCCCCTCACGGCGGTCATGGCAGCCATAACGTTTTCCACGTTATACCACCCCGGCAAACGAATGTCACTGACAGGTACCAGATCGTCGATCACTCCATCACGGACGGTGTGCACGCCGAAATACTTGGTCTGCCCCTGCCCGCGTAGCGTGGCGGTCGCCGGATTATCTCCGTTAAGGACAGCAAGGTTGTCAGCACGCTGAAAATCCAGCAGGCGGCGTTTGGCGGCGGTATATTCATCCATATCGCGGTGCCAGTCGAGGTGATTAGGAGAGAGGTTGGTAATCACCGCCACATGTGGAGAGTGCGTCATGTCCATTAACTGGAAACTGGATAGCTCGACCGCGCACGCATCCAACGGCGACATCTCGCCCGCGCGCGTCAGCAGTGGCGTACCAATGTTACCTCCCAGATGCACCGTACGCCCCCCGTTTGCCAGCATGTCCGCAATTAATGACGTGGTGGTGGTCTTACCGTCCGAACCGGTCACACCGAAAATGGGGCAAGGACACAACTCAAAGAACTCCTCCATCTCACTGGTCACACGGCTGCCGGCAGCGCGGGCCGAGTCCGGCGCCGGATGGTCTGGGCGCATGCCCGGAGTACGGAAAACAATATCGCCCCCAACGCGATTCAGGTAATTCTCCCCTAGGCGCAACTCGACGCCTAGATCGTCCCACTCCTCCCGGGGCAAGGCCGGATTGCGGTCGCGAACGGTGACCCGCGCCCCTGCAGAGCAAAGCATGCGGATCAACGGTGAGTTGCTGACGCCGGCGCCGATGATGGTCACGTCCCGACCGGTCAGCGATTGAATATACGTGTCAAAAGCAGGATTCATAAGCACCTCCGCCAAAGAATGTCATTAAATCCAATATACCACATCATGGAACTTTCCTGCCTGCCAGTCAGCCATTCATGCGACGCAATATGTAGCGCTGCAGGTGAGTGCTGGAAATGGCTAATTACGACCGTAAAACCCATCTGAAGAGCATGCCGAATGGAAGGCAAGCACCTTAGAGAAGGTAGATTAGGCGATTAAACGCTCCTTCGAGTCAATAACAGCATCAATTTCAATAGCGTATCAGAAGAATCAGGTGTCTCGAAAGCGAGAGAACGGGCAGTTTCATACAAGGGTTTCTCATACAAGCGAAACATGCTAATATTAGAGTGTTTAAGGTTTTGCTATGAGGGAGAGTTAAACATGATCATCCAATTCATTCGTTTAAGGTAATGTAAGGTACAGCTCACATAACCCAGCTTTTTTAAACAAAGTTGCTTGGGTTTATTTGACTGTGCCTTTTTTCATTCACCTAATACGAATGAAAGGGTGCTCTTTGTGTTCGAAAAAAGTAAAAAGTGGATGAGCGCTGGCAAAATTAAGAGCTTTCAGGAGATATTTATATGCCCATTATGTAAAAAACAGATGCAAATGATCCACTTACAAAGTTTAGTTTGTAGCAATAAGCACTGTTTTGATATAGCAAAGCAAGGATATATAAACCTATTGTCTCGAGCCAGTAGTACTAAGTATGATAAAAAAGTCTTCGAATATAGAAGGGTAATTAGCAAAAGCGGTTTATTTAATCCCTTACATGCTGCGGTAAGTGAAATTATAATGAGTCAACTCCGGAGCCATGAACCTATAAGCATACTGGATGCAGGTTGTGGAGAAGGGACTCACTTAAATAACATACAAATGGAAATAAATCAGAAAAAGCTCAACCCACTCTTGGCTGTAGGAATCGATATTTCAAAAGAGGGAATTAGTTTTTCTGCAGCTGAATATTCAGATGGGATTTGGTGTGTCGCGGACCTGGCAAACTGTCCATTCGCAAATCAGCAATTCAAATTCATTTTAAACATTCTTTCACCGGCAAATTATTCAGAATTCCAGAGATTGATTACTGATGATGGTCTGGTGATTAAAATCGTCCCTGAACAGGATTATCTAAAAGAGCTAAGAGAAGTCTTTTACAAGGGATCAGATAAGCAGGTTTATTCAAATTCACTTACAAGTAGTCATTTCAACGAACAGTTCAAATTATTAGATGTTGAAAGCATTCGATATCAAGGAAATCTGAGTGAACCCTTAATCGAACCTTTGCTCGGTATGACGCCATTATCCTGGGGGACTTCCAAGGATCGCATAGAAAAAATTCTACAGATGAATCTGAAACAAGTCACTATGGACTTTAAAATCTTGATTGGTAAGAAATAAACCCCATGATTAAACCTTTAATGGGGGACGATAGTTAGACATAAAGGGTTCCACATAGTAGTCATGCATAATATGTAGAACCCTTTATGTCCTGCAATGTATAACCGAAGAACTGCGGCTTGTTAGTTGGATCAAATGTTATCCGGTAAGGCTTATTCTGGTCGTAATATCTTATTGGAAAGAATGATGATGCAAAGATCCTCATCGAAGAAGCTCTGCATGTAAGTTGTAATCCCCATATTATCCCCACCATGCGAAAACTTGTCTGTACCATATATATATGAATGTTCTAGGCCGTAACAGTAATGATTGAGATTTTCCCTGAAAAATCGGTTGTGAGCTTCTCGCGATAACATTTTTCGGTCCCTCAAACATTGATACCACTTATATAAGTCTTCGCAGTTTGACACTATTGCGCCTGCACCAATACTGAATTTTTCGTTGCTATATGGTGCTTTGATATAATGATCATAATCTATGACATAGTTAAATGATCTACCGTCGACAATTTTATCTCCATCATCAACAGTTGTATGGGCCATATGTAATGGCTCAAAAATGTTCCTGCTCAGAAATTCGTCATAACTCATACCGGACACATGCTCAATAATCCAAGCAAGTAAATGATAGTTGGAATTATTGTAGTCATATTGCTCGTTCGGATTGTGTGTTGGTCGCGTATTGATATACTTTGCAAAAAACTCATCCTTCGAGTAACTCAACCGATTCTCTTCACCAAAAAAATCATTTTCAAAATTATAAAAATTATAAAGGCCGGAGGTATGCGAGAGAAGATGATGGACGGTAATTTGGTCTGAAATCTTCATGTTCGATGTAAGGTACCGATTGGCGGGCTGATCAATGTCCAGTTGTTTCCTGTCATGTAAGAGCATTATGGCAAAAGCGGTAAATTGCTTGGACACAGAAGCTAGGGAGAACCGCGACTGCACATGATTGGGGATACCAAACTCGAGGCAGGCATAACCGCCGCTTCTTTCGAACACTACTTCCCCTTTCTGAATCACCTGGATGACTCCAAAAAAGTCCCACAAATCCAAGTATTGATGAACATACTTCTGGAGTTTATCCATGTATGACTTGTTCATTGCATTCACCTCATCACATTTGGTGTTGATTGTTGCCCCAACCCAATGTAAGGATACAGGTTTTCTGTCGTTTATACTATTATTGTAAGGAGCTGGAATAGCCTCCGTACTTAAATTATTTTTCTCGGCAAAATTCTGTATATGAGTCATAACGAAAAGCACTCGTATGTTGCGGATACTTCGCTTCGTACGAGTGCTTTATTTTTTTATATAGAGGAGAAGTTAATGATTGATCCTATTGGATAGAACCCAAGCTTTTACTTAGGGAACAGCCTCTTGATGGAAGCCATCGGCTAAGTCGGTGGTTATGACTGCGGTCTTCGAATGCCTGACCTGTTGATAACAATCTCATGTACGATCTGGAAGAAACAATGCCTCAAACTTCGCTTTTCCTTGCTTTTCCACCCAGGTATTGAAATCCGTAAGTTCCGGGAATGCTCTGCGCACATCGGAAATATCGACCTCGTGGCCTTCTTCGTTTAACCATTGAAACACGCCGGCCAAGATTTCATTATGTTCGCGCAACGTTTCCAGCGGAATTTGAACGTAAGGAATGGCACGGTTGGTTATACGGCCAATAGCATCGGCAATCTGCAAGGGTGTTAACTTGTCGCCGGCAATTTCGATCGTTCTGCCCAAATAGTCGTCTGGGTATCGAAATGCTAACGCGACGAAAGCGCCGATGTCGTCCACAGCTACGAGTGGGATCACTCCATCTGGCTTGAAGGCTTGAGCGATCGTTCCGTTCTGCACGCCGGCTGTCATCGGGTCTACGAAGTTTTCCATGAAGGTGGCGGGGCGCAATAGGGTAGCCGGCAAATCGAGTGAATGAATGTACTGCTCAATATCCCATTTCTGCATGTCGCGATATCGGGATTGCACATCTGCACCGCCAACAGATGTATAAACGAAGTGCTGGATGTTCGCCTTTTGGGCAGCGTCCGCTACAGCCTTCCCAATACGTCTTTCATCGGCGTTAGATTCGAGAGTAGGGTTCCAGCTCGACGCCTGAACACTGAATACGCCATAAACCCCCTGCATAGAGGCATCGAGCGAGGCAAGATCGTTCATGTCACCTAAAAAAAGCTCGGCTCCCAATTGGGACAGTTTCAGAGCTTTATCGCTTGATAAATCGCGAACAAATGCACGAACCTTCCAGCCATCTTCGATTAAATGCCTAACGGCCGCACCTCCTTGTTGTCCGGTTGCTCCCAAAACCAATATCTTTTTATCACTCATATCCCGATGCTCCTATCTAAGCTTTATTAGACTATCTCTGCTTCAGCTAAGCCATAGCAGCTAAATAAGTCCTGTTGTTATTTTAAGACACTAACTATATAATTTAAAGTAGACACATTATTTTTATATAGCTTCATAAAGTAGTCTACCTATATTTTAGTTAGGAGTGATTTCTGTGGATGTACGCAAAGGGGACGAACTATGTCTCATTTCTATTCGTGAAGCTTTGGAGGTTGTTCGCGGAAAATGGTCTTTCTTAGTGCTTTCCTTACTTAGTCTGGGTCCGCAACGATTTAATCAAATGCGAAGAAATTTAGACAACATCAGCATCAAGTCTTTAACGGATGTCCTGCGTCATTTGGAGCATTATAATGTCATCAATCGCGAGGTGTTTCCTACCGTGCCTGTAACTGTTGAGTACTCGCTAACCGATAAAGGACGGGAGTACATACCCGTGCTTGCGCAAATGCGTAAATGGGGTGAAAATTGGGGGGAACATCCGGAGCTCGTCGATGGCCGCGAATATCGTTGCAGCATAAACTGAAGGATGATGGAGAATTCTTCTAATGACAACTTTCTTGACGTCAAAGAAAGTTGTCATTTTTTTTCGTGCGAGTAATTTGATGAATCAACTTAACAATGAAGGGGATTTTGTCGATAAATAACAGGTAAAGATCGGGATTGACTGGGTAATCAAGAAAATTTCCGTATTAAGGGCTGGGAGATAAAGGATGAATAACATGAATGAAGAGCAAAAACAGCATGAATTGATCGAAGCCTTCTTAAGAGTAGCGCCATTGCTGAGAAATCTCACTAATGATGATATTACCATTGGCATTTATGATACGGAGAAGCTGATTACCAATATTCCAGGCAAGACCTTCTCTCTGAATGTCAGCCCTGGAGACCCGCTAAGAGAAGGGGATATTGTGAATGATGCGATTAGGAATAATACTGCTCTATCGGCTATTGTTCCGAAAGAATTGTTTGGGTTTCCGCTTGCTGCACGTGCCATCCCGCTGCATGATGAGCAGGGGAGAGTGATCGGTGGCGTAGGTATGGGGACAAGTCTCGAGAGAGCGAATAAATTATTTGAGATGGCCGAGAGCTTTTCCGCTATTGTCGAGCAGACAACGGCGTCCATTGAAGAGATCAGACAGTCCGTGATACATCTTACTAACAGTGTGGCGGACGTAACCCATCAAATGAAGGACGTTAGCTCCAGTGCACAAGAGATTGACAATATCTCCACGGTTGTCAAGCAAATTTCGGACCAGAGTAACTTGCTGGGGCTCAATGCTGCCATCGAAGCGGCAAGAGCAGGCGAAGTGGGGAAAGGCTTCTCCGTGGTTGCTAATGAGATCCGGAAGCTGGCCACGAACTCCAAAGAAAATGTGAACCAGATTAACAATATCACTGACAATATTCAGGACCTCTTACTGCGGTTAAATCATGCTTTTTCTGACATTAACAAGTTAACCGACAGCCAGTCAAGAGCAATTAATGAGTTTGCCGCTACGATCCAAGAGATCAGTGCTAAGTCAGAGGAATTAGCACAGGTTGCAGAAGAATCACTCTTTGCAAAATAAAACAGTGAACCGAGTACATAATATTTGAATCGCAATCGTATGCAGCGACTTATGAGCAGTCTGCCTCCTCATGAATATAGGGGTCAGGCTGCTTTAATTTTGCTTTTTTTGATCACCATAAGCTATCCGCAACCGAACGCTTGTTTTGCCAATTTGTAAAAAAATCAATAAATGAATAAAATAATCCAATACATACTTTACAGATTGGATTTCTTTGTTTAATGTAAAGGAAACATGTTTATTTCGCTCATATTGGCGCATCCAGACCTGCTAGGCATGTTCCATCCTCACCATTTGGCCATCATCCAAGAATTGAACCAGGCGGCAATAGGCCATCAAGACCCTATGGAAGTTTGAGAAGCCACACCCAACCGGAAAGGAAGGAAGCCAAGTGGGAAATTGGAACGAATTAAATGAAAGCTTAATAGATTTGATAGGCAAGACACCGGTCGTACGCATCCGCCATCTGACAGGTGAAGACGATGCCGCGCTCTATGTTAAGCTGGAATCCTTCAACCCGAACAGCAATAGCAAGGATCGGACAGCGTACGGTATCATTCGTGAGGCGGAGAGGTGCGGGCAATTGAAACCCGGCGGCACGATCTTCGAAATAACCAGCGGCAATACGGGAATCGGACTTGCTGCCATCGGCGCAGCCTTGGGATATAAGGTCGTCATTTATATGGGCAGTCATTATAACAAGGAGCGCTTTGACCTCTTGAGGGCCTTCGGCGCTAAAGTTGTTCCTTTCGACAAAGATGAAGTCGATGTGGATCAGCTCAAGGAGAAGCTGATCAAGCTGCAGCAGATCACTCCGAACAGCCTCTTCTCCAACCAAGCGGCCAATCCGGCCAACCCGAGTATTCACCGCGAGACAACGGCCAAAGAAATATTGGAGCAAACCGGAGGGAAACTGGATGCCTTCGTCGCCACTTCAGGTACGGGCGGAACCATTACAGGCGTTGGAGAGCGTCTGAAGGAAGCCATCCCGGGCGTAACCATCCACTTGGTAGAGCCGGAAAACTCCAGGGTCGTCGAAGGCGGAGAGCATGGAGATCATCGAATCTACGGGATCAGTCCGCCCAAACGCCCGGAGGTACTGAACACGGAAATCTTAGACGGCATTATTCATATCTCGGACGAGGATGCCTGGCAAACCGCGAGGGATATGGCCCAGAAGGAGGGGCTTCTCGTCGGACCTTCCTCGGGGGCAGCTGTCTGGGGGGCGATCAAGGTCGCCAGGGAGCTAGGCAAAGGGAAAACAGTGCTCGCTCTGGCGCCGGATACGGGCGAACGGTATCTCAGCATCGGGCTTTACGATGAAGCTCATTATCAAGACGATGAGAGCTTGGCTGCTGCCGAGCTGAGTAACTTATTGCTCTTGTAAGGATGGAGTGCGGCTCAAGGCAAATTCAATTTCGTATTCATCGCGTTGAACCGGAACAGGGACACCACTTCATTTTTCAAGCAGGTTCCACGGAGGGCGGGAGCAACTTCGCCGATCGACATACCGATACGATGTTTAGGAATAAACCTACACGGACCCCAATCTGAACGCTAGATGGGGTCTATTTGATGTTTACGCATAGTGGATCGGATGCGGGTCATGGTCAGCTTTTAAGTCAGAAGCTTTGCCATTTTGGTGGCGGCCATGTCGTTGCAAATGGGAGCGGAATCGTTTATTATGGATACCACAGGTCCGTATTGATGGTGATTTTGAGGAGGGAGGAGGGCACATGCAGTTCTCTAAAAGTACAGATTACGCCTTGCACGCTTTACTTCATCTGGGTCACTCGGAGCGTCGCCATAACATCGGAATCAAGGAATTATCTGCGGCACTTGGCGTTTCAGAAAGCTATTTGTCTAAAATCATGTCCAAATTGAGACAGGATGGAATTGTACGCGCGGTGCCAGGGGTAAACGGCGGCTACGAGCTTGCAAAGCCGGCGGAACAGATTACTTTTCTTGATGTGATTCAAGTGATTGAAGGAAGGCAGCAGATGTTCGAATGCTCGAATTCAAATTCGCGGCAGCATCAGCAATTAGCTGAAGAGGGTGCTGCACCACAGGATCAGGAATGTCATGGCAAGAGAGAATGCCTGGTTGAGAAGGTCATGGGCGGCGCGGAACAGCATCTGCACCAATACTTACGGGAACACACGATCCAGTCGGTAATGGATGAGGCTTCCAAGCGTTGCTCTCAGAATAGGGACAAAAAGGAATAGGCTGCTAGTACGCTATCTTCCGGAGCAATTTTGGTATCGTTTTGACCCCAACGAACACGGTTGGTTGGGCGAAATAGCCGCGTTCGAAGCCTTCAGCACGCCCCAGACCACCGACAATAAGTTCTGCACCCTCATCAATGCCAGATTAAATATACCGTTGAAGATTGACGCCGTAAATCAAAAGCTGCTGTAGTACAACGAAATGGATAAGGGGAGGTCGATAATGTGGCTCCAAAACATATAGTTTCTGCGGCAACCATTGTAGTTAATGAGCGTAACGAAATATTATTGATTAAAGGACCTAAACGAGGATGGGAAATGCCAGGAGGGCAGGTTGAAGAAGGCGAATCCTTGAAAGATGCAGCGATCAGAGAAACAAAGGAAGAGAGCGGTATAGATATAGAAGTGACAAAATTTTGTGGTATTTTTCAAAATGTAAATAGTAGTATTTGCAACACGTTATTTTTAGGAAGACCAGTCGGAGGAGAATTAACAACGACCCCGGAGTCTTTAGAAGTAGGATTTTTTCCAATCGAGACAGCATTAGAGATGGTAAAATGGGGAAATTTTAAGCAAAGAATTGAGTTTTGCTTGAATGAAGAGCTTCATCCTTTTTATGTTGAATTTTCCATTCCGTTAAAGGAATGCTAGCGCTCCATTACCGGAAATGGAGTTCAATATTGACAGGGATTATTTGGTGATTGTATACCCCAACTCATCCAAGAGTGGTAAGATCGAAGATGAGTAGATCTTAACGGCTAACCCTCCGTAATCGGGTTCTAAGATTCATTGTCTTGTTATTCAAACAATGATCAAGAAGAGTGGTACCGCGAAGGTTAAACCTGTCGCCTCTTTGTAGGCGATAGGTTTTTTTTCTTCTCTACCATAAAAAAACAACGATATGAAGGTAGGTGTTGGTTGATGGAAAACGTTATTGAGTATTACTCCCAATTTGACGAGTGGGGAAGGCTGGATAGGGAACCACTTGAGTTTATTATTAATATGCATTATATCAAACATTATTTAGCTGCATCTCGATGGGTGCTAGATAATGGCGCAGGACCAGGTAAATACGCGATGGAGCTGGCTAAACTCGGATATAACGTAACCCTATCTGACCTAACACCTAAGCTAGTTGAAATGGCTCAACAAAAGGCATCTGAGTTAGGATTAACTGAACAATTTAGTGGTTTTCATGTGTTGAATGCAACACATCTAGACGGAATACCAGACGAGAAGTTTGATGCCTCTCTTATGTTAGGCCCTCTATATCATTTACAAACAGAAGAGGAACGAGTTTCAGCCGTTCGGGAATTGTTTCGTGTGACCAAGAGGAACGGTATCGTTTTTGTAGCCTTCCAAAGTCGAATGAGAATGGCCATTACATCCTTACAGGCCCCTCAATACTGGAAACCAAATGACAACCTAGATGCCATACATGAGTTTTATGAAAATGGGATTTTCAATCATCATGATGCAGGTCGATTTACAGGGGCCTATTATTTCAACATAGATGAAATAAAACCTTTCATGGAGAAGAGCGGATTTCAAACCATGGATGTGATTGGTTCCTCTAGCATCGCAGCTATGCTGAACAACGAGCAAAAACAGTATTGGACAGACCAAGATGAATACGATAAACTGATTAACTTTCTGATTGCCTCGGCTAATGATCCTTCCGTTTTGGGAATTTCCTCTCATCTGCTGTATATTGGGAGAAGGAAGTAAATAAAGTCCGAAATGGACATAATGACCGTACCCCAGCATCGCTTGAGGGAGCTGTTGGAATCACCGAAATACTCGATAAGAGGAGTGTTTACATGATGATTAATAAAATTGGCCAAGTTATGTTGTATGTGAATAATCAGGACGAATCCAGAGATTTTTGGACCGAAAAGCTAGGATTCGAGGTCATTGCGGAAGAAACCAATGGTCCGATGAGATGGATCGAAATCGCTCCTAAGGGCGCTGCAACTAGCATCGTTCTTCATAATAAAGAGTTCGTTGCCAGTATGAATCCTGATATGAATCTCGGAACACCATCTATTATGTATCATACGGAGAATTTCGATGAGCTGTATAGCGATTTGAAGAACAAAAATATCAAAGTTGGAGATATTATGGAGCTTCCCTCCGGCAGAGTCTTTAACTTCGCGGATAATGAAGACAATTACTTTGCTGTATCGGAAAAGAAGTACAAATAAAATAATTGAATAAGCTAAGAGAGCAGCTAATCAAAAGGATCAGCTGCTTTTTTAATTCGTTATACATTCACACGAATTAGACGACGGGAGGCTCATTCTTGAAGAAATCGATCGTTTGACGAATGAAGGCTTGGGCCGGAGAACCGAGAAAACGGTCGGCTCGGTACACGATTTCAAAGCTTCGGCTAGGGGGGTCATTCTCGATAGGGATACAGCGCATCTCTTGGTCGCCCATGGCTTGGATGAGCGGGTAAGGGATCAGCGTTCCCCCGATGTTTGCTCGGACCAGCCTAATAATGGAGGTAACAGACGCCGTTTCCATCATTGTTTCTACGGTAAAGCCATGCTTGCGGGACCAATTGTCGATCAAGTCTCTTCCGGTGAAGCCTTCGGGGAACATGACTGTTTGGACTCGGCGCAGATCTTGGATCGGGATCGATTCTCGGTCAGCCCATTCATGCTTACTGGAGACGACGAGAACGTATTCCTCCCTGGACAGGGGGAGTTGAACCAGCCGCTCGTCAGGAGCCGAGGTCAGGGCTATTCCGATATCGACCTCGTTGTCCAATACCTGACTCAATACGTCGGTGGAGGAAACCACTTTCAGCTTTACCTTTGGAAATTCGGCGTGAAACTGGACAAGCAGACTTGTGATCCGGTAATCCATATCCGATGGCAGGGCACCAATACTCAGCGTTCCCCGTTGGCCGCTGCGGAATTCGGCAATGGAATCCTGGGCATTCTGTAACTGGCGGAGCATCTGGATGCTGTGCTCCAGGAGAAGTGCTCCCGCCTGCGTCATTCTGATTTTCTTGCCAACCCGATCGAAGAGCGGCACATCGAGTTCATCCTCCAAGGCGCGGATTTGCTGGCTTAAGGTAGGCTGCGAGATGCCAAGCTTCTCAGCAGCTCTCGTGAAATGCAGTTCCTTGCAGACAACAATGAAGTTTTCCAGTTGGCGGATTTCCATGCGATCACTTCCATATCATTGGTTTTTCTAATGATTATAATAGAAATGATTATATTGTTCAATTATATCTATGCTTATATAATAGCTCATGTGAGGTTCAGCCAAATTTAACAACTTTAGAGGTGATCGACAGTGAGATCTATTTATTTAGTAGTGGCACTTTTACTCGCAGCATTGAATTTACGTCCTTCGATTGCCTCCGTTCCACCCTTGCTAGGAACGATACAGGAGCAATTGGGCATCAGTGGTGCCGTTGTTAGTCTGTTAACTTCTCTGCCTGTGCTATGCATGGGAATTTTCGCTCCGCTGGCCGTCAAGCTGAATCGGCGCTGGGGCACCGAAGGCACGATAATGGTAGCTCTGATATTGATCGGAGCAGCGACAGCGCTCCGTTTCTTAGCGGTAACGACGAGCGTTCTGCTGATGACTTCTCTGCTGGCTGGCATAGGGATTGCGATCGCAGGACCGTTACTCTCCGGATATATTAAGCGCCATTTCCCCAACCGCGCTTCGACGATGGTCGGTTTGTACTCGACTGCGATGGTGCTTGGAGCCGTCTTGAGCATCTGGCTGTCCGTTCCTCTGCAAACTTTGTTCCATGGCTCATGGAATGCTTCGCTCGGTATCTGGGCCTTGGTTGCGGTAATAGCCCTCCCTATCTGGGTCAAGCTGGCCGCAGCGACGAAGAGGGAAGCTCCATTACAGGCCGGCCCTGCCGTGGCCGAACGTCTCCCCCTGACGACATACAGAGCCTGGGTACTGATGTTATTCTTCGGATTTATGGCGGCGGTCTTTTATTCGGTGACTACCTGGTTCGCACCGGTTGTCCAGAGTATGGGCTATTCGAAGTCCACGGCAGCGAACATCCAAAGCGTGCTAACCCTAATTTCTTTGCCGGCTACGCTGCTTATTCCGATGGGCATGCAGCGTTTCCATGGACGGCTATGGTGGCTGCTCGGCTGCTCAGTCTTGGAGCTGGTAGGGGTCCTCATGCTGATCTTCCATGTGAATCCCTGGCTGGCGGCCATCCCGCTAGGCATCGGAACGGGGGGCTTGTTCCCGATCGCGCTGATCCTGCCCATTCAGGAAACTGGAAGTCCCAGGGAGGCGAATGCCTGGTCCGCCATGGCCCAATCCGGAGGATACATTCTGGGAGCGGCTGGCCCCTTTGTTATGGGTAGAATCCACGATGTCTCGGATCACTTCGCCCCGGCGCTGTACGTGCTTGCCGGCATTGTGGTTCTGCAAATTGCCGTACAGCTGATCATAGGGAATAAGGCGCCCGTAGGGCAGAAGGCAGTATCAGGCTCCTAACAGAGCGACGTATGGCTCCAGATGGATCTGTCTTCAGAAATCCTTCAGAATTTCCTTGGCTTAATCCCAAGATTTTTAATTTAGGATAAGCGTATGGAAGCTTAAGAAGGGTGGATAACAAGATGATGAGAACCATTCAGGAGAAATTGGTCTTTTTTCGGCAGTTTATCAGACAGCCGCGGCAAACCGGCAGTGTGACGCCGAGCTCGCCTTTTCTGGCACAGTGCATGCTGGATGCTGTCCCTTGGGAACGAACCCGAAGTCTGGTTGAGCTCGGGGCCGGCACGGGGGCGATCACCCGGCATATCGGCAGAATGAATAACAACAACACCCGAGTGATCCTATTCGAGAAAGAAGCGGATCTTAGACACCAATTAATCGATCAATTTCCGCTGTACACGTGTTATGACGATGCGGGCAAGCTGCAGGATGCGCTGCGGATCGAGGGGATCGGACAAGTAGATTGTATGCTGAGCGGGCTGCCGTTCTTTAACTTTACCCCGCAGGTCCGCGAGCAGCTGATGCAGCAAATTTATACTTCATTGAATCCAGGAGGGCTGTTCATTGCCTTCCAGTATTCCCAGCAGATGCGCAAGACGTTAAGCCGTATGTTCACGGTGGAGCATGTGCATTTCGTTCCTCTCAATATTCCTCCTGCCTTTGTCTATGTATGCCGCAAATCCGATGAGGAGAGCATCCCGCATGAGAGCTGATCGGCGCTTGCAGGTTCGAAGCCGCTTATGAGAAAATATGGGTGTGTATGGCTGCTGCTATTTCTCACGATCGGCGGCATCTCCTTCGGTCTCCTCCAGGATCATGAAAAGCTCCTCCAGGCGTTGGGAGTACGGCTGGCTTGGCTTTTGGCTGAGGAGGCCTTGATATATCTCAGCTAGCGGGGAGGAAGATGGAATTGAGTAAAACGGTGCTGGTGACCGACGATGACTCCGAGATTAGGGACGTCATATGTATCTATTTGCGCAACGAGGGTTATCGGGTATGCGAAGCCTCGGATGGCGCGGAGGCGCTCGCGGTAATCGGCCGGCAGGCCGTGGATCTTATTATTCTCGATGTGATGATGCCGAATATGGACGGTATCCGCGCTTGCCTCAAGATGAGGGAGGTGACGGGTGTTCCTATTATTATGCTCTCCGCCAAAGGGGAGGATATCGATAAAATATCTGGCTTGACGACTGGTGCGGATGATTATGTCGTCAAGCCGTTTAATCCGCTGGAACTGATGGCAAGGGTGAAGGCACAGCTGCGCAGGCAGTCGCTCCAAGGATCAAGCCCCACCAAGCCGGCTGATACCGGCGTGATCGAAATCGACGATCTGATCATCGACAAGAAACGCCATCTGGTTACGGTGCGTGACAGAGCCGCGGCGCTCACGCCGCTGGAATTTGCCATCCTGGAGCTGCTTGCCGGTCATAGGGGACAGGTATTCGATGTAGACCGGATTTACCGGAGCGTGTGGAAGGAGGACAAGTTTCTCTCGGACAATACGGTGATGGTTCATATCCGCAACATACGGGAGAAAATCGAAGACAATCCGCGCGAGCCCAGGTATGTGAAGACGGTATGGGGAGTGGGGTACAAAGTTGATTAAGCGCATCAAGCCTATGCTGAACTGGAGAAGAAGCATTCGTTTCCGGTTATTTGTCATGATCATTGCTAGCTTAGTATCCGCTTTGCTCTTGTCTTCGCTGACCGATACACTGTTGAAGCTCGTAATGGTGCCTTCCCCTGATAATTCGATTTCTTTTACCGTTTTTATAGGTTCGTTCGTGTTTTTTGTCTTTTTCTTTCTTCGCCCCATTGTCCGTCAGCTTCGCTTGCTCTCCGAGGGCTTAATGACGATTGCCGGTGGTGACCTTAACTACCGGCTCGCGCTATCCAGCGAGGATGAGCTTGGGGGCGTGGCCCATCACATTAATTACATGGCGGAGCAGCTTCAGCAGCTGATGGAACGGGAACGCCGGATCGAAATGTCGAAGATGGAGCTGATCACGAGCGTATCCCATGACTTGCGTACGCCTCTTACCAGTATTATCGGTTACTTGAATTTGCTTAGAAGCGATGATTATCGTGACTTGACCGAGCATAAGCGCTATATCGACAATACGTGGAACAAGACTCAGCAGTTGAAGCGGCTGATCGACGATCTCTTCGAATATACACGCCTGACGAGCGGGGACGCCACCTTTGTCCTGACGAAGGTGGATCTCAGCGGCTTGCTGGAGCAATTGATCCATGAGTTCGAACCGATCGCGCACGATGCTTCGCTGAAAATCCGGTATGTCCGGGAGCCTGATGCGGTCTTCGCGCATATCGAGGCGGAGAAACTGGTCCGTGCGATCGATAATCTGCTGGTCAATGCGCTCAAATTCTCCAACAAGCCGGGGGAAATTGTCGTGACGCTTGCAGCCAGCGGAACACATCTCCAACTAGTGGTTGAGAATGATGGCAAGCCGATCACGAGGGAGCAGGAGCTGCTGCTGTTCGAGCGCTTCTATAAGGGCGAAGCTTCCCGAAGCGAGCCGGGCTCGTTGCCTGGAGCGGGACTCGGGTTAGCGATCGCGAGAAATATTGTGGAGCGTCATGGTGGAAGCCTTACACTCTTGCAGGCTGAAGGGCATTACACCTTCACGATTGAGCTGCCTAAACCTAACAGACAGCTTGATTTGTAACGGTTCGTATGGATTTGTTCCAATGTTCTCACATATCCTCAATTCCCCTGATCATATACTGGTCATAGATCCGGTTGTCCGCTAGGATGCGAAGGGGGAGACGGCAATGGGGACAGAGAAGGAGAACAGGTTGGGCGACGTGCTCAAGGCACTATTGAAGGAACGATCCTTATCCATGCGCAAGCTGGCTGCTATCACCGGTATCGATACGGCCACCATCTCTCGCATCGCCAACGGGAAGCAGCCGGCGAGCACGGAGTATTTGCAGATGTTTGCAGTTGCGCTGGATGTACCGGTTAAGCGGCTGCTGGAGGCGACGGGACTGGAGCTGAGTCTGGGGGAAAGCCGCTCGGACATTCATTTGTCTGTGGAATCGATCCAGGAGATATTGGCTGCCTCTAATTTATTCGACCAGCACAATACACTGCAGCGGATCGAACAGGAGCTGGAGAAGTACGAGCGTTATGCGCAGACGGAAGAAGGACAGCGCCTGATTCTAGAAGGGTTCGAAACGAAAATCCAGCAGGTGGACGGCATGGGACCCTTCATCACGCATCTGAAAGAAATGTATGAGCGTTTTTCGGCAGAACCGATTCAGCTCCGTGAGCGTGCGATCTTGGGAAGCGCTTTGCTATACTTTATTCTCTCTGCGGACATTATACCGGATTATGTGTTTCCGATCGGCTATCTGGATGATGCGCTGGCTGTGAAGCTGGCTCTGCAGAGGCTATCCCTGCTGCAGGTTGAGCAGCATCCAGAGATGGAGTGAGGTTCGCAGCCTCAAGCTACAGCAAGGTATTGACGGCGATCAGCACGAGCAACACCCCGCTGATCAGTGTTCCGAATTGTCCGACCGTGAACGATGCGATCCGGATATGTGCAACCCTGCTGCCTAGCGCAACGCCTAGCCAGACGCTCACAAAGCTCGCAATGGCTGTGACCAGTGAGATGGCCAGCGGCGGAAATCCCATCAAGCCTGCGCCTAGCCCCCCGGTGAGTGCATTCGCAGAGAGAGCTACGCCCAGTACCATGGCTTCCCCCCAGCCGATATGCCCGGAACCGTCGAAGTCGACCTTCTCCGGATTCTTGAGAATCCCGCGCCAGCCCTTAGCCGGTGCGGGGTTTTCTTTATTTTCACTGGATTCCCGGGGTTTTCTCGGCATAGCAAGCAGAATAATCCGGATGCCGATGATGGAGAGCAGGAAAGCTCCGAGCAGTACCGGCAGAATGCCCGGCATGACCTCCGATGCCCATTGCCCCATGTAAATCCCCGACGCACTGAATAGGAAGCAGATGACGGCAATCAGCAGATTGGACATGACCCCGATCCGAATCTTCCGAATCCCGTAAGTGATGCCTACCCCCAGATTGTCGATGCTCGCGGATAAGGCCAAACCTAGAATAATAAGCCAATTCATTGCCAAAACTCCTCTCGCTGTCTTAATGACTTCAACACAGTATATATGGCTGTTGAGAAAATTGTGCTTATCCGCCAAATAAATATTGAGGAAAATGAAACAGTCAGCTTGCCAATAGCAAGAATTGTTCATCATTTTTCATGCATTATTAGTACAATAAATATGATGCTGTAATCTACATGCATCCTAGAACAGAGGAGTCTGAGCACCCATGAACTTTGTATTCGATCTCGACGGCACGATCTGCTTCAAGGGAGAACCCGTGTCCGAAATCATACTGGACGCGCTGGAGGAAATCCGCGACAGAGGGCATCAGGTAGTATTCGCTTCAGCCCGCCCGATCCGCGACATGCTTCCGGTGCTGGCACCACGGGTGCAGGGATATCCGCTGATCGGCGGCAATGGTTCACTGATCCGCCTGGATTACGACATCAAGGATTCCTTGCCGTTTACCGATGAGCAGATAGGCAGGATCAAAGAACTGATTGTTGAATATGAAGCCGGTTATTTAATCGACGGTGAATGGAACTATTCCTATACGGGACCTGCGGATCACCCGATCGTCAGTCGCGTAGATCCTGCGAAGCTGGCGGAGCAAGTGGATCTTAGCGATCACCGGACCATCGTCAAAGCCTTGATAGTGTCGGCGACGAACATGGACGAGCTGGCGGACAAGCTGTCTGAGCTGGACGTTGTCATTCATAGGCATCATAGCGAGAATATCATTGACATCAGCCCTAACGGTGTAGACAAATGGAGCGCGCTCAGCAGAGCCGGTCTTGGGGAACAGCCGTATGTCGCGTTCGGCAATGACGCCAATGATATTTCCTTATTTCAGCATGCCTGTCATTCGGTCATGATCGGTCATCATGAGGAGCTGGTTCAGTATGCCACCGAGTCGATCTCGCTCGGAGCCGATACGGAGAAGCGGATCATGGAGCGTCTGAGAGAGCTTGCTGATAGCTATGAGACTGCTGCTATGCGTTCCTAGATCTTATCGAGGGCTACGGTCCGGAGTGCACTTCGAATACATAGAGAGGATGAGGAATATGACGGAACAAGTGAAGCTGCTGCAAGTGAAGGTCATGGACCCTGAGCTGGTTGGGAAGTTATCTGAATTGTTGGTTGACGTCGTGCAGGACGGGGCATCGGTCGGTTTTTTGCCGCCGTTGTCTATGGAGGCAGCGGCGGCCTATTGGCTGGACGCCCTGAATCCCGGTGTGCTGCTGTGGGTAGCGGTCCGGGAAGAGCGTGTGGTCGGAACTGTACAATTGCAGCTGGCGATGAAAGCAAACGGTTCTCACCGGGCCGAGATCGCGAAGCTGATGGTTGATCCGAAGGCCCGCAGAGGAGGAATTGCCCGCCTGCTGATGCAGACGGCAGAGAAGGCCGCCAAGGAAGAGGCCCGTACGCTTTTGCTGCTGGATACAAGGGACGGAGACCCGTCCAATCATTTGTACCGTTCCTTGGGCTATATCGAAGCCGGCCGAATTCCGCAATTTGCCCGTTCGTCGAGCGGCGAACTGCATACTACGGTGTTGTACTACAAGCTCTGTCAAATTGAATAGAAAAAATTAACTTAAAATGAACATAAATCCATAATTCGTACGATCCTAAACATTTGTAATTAACTTGTTGTATGTATCTTACTTTAGATTGATTTTCCCCTTTAGAAAAGCAGGTGGGCCATGAACAAACTCGAACAACTCCGACTATACGAACCTTACTGCTATCAGGTCGCTTATAGCCTGGAGCCCCGTGAATCGGTAGCCGTGCGGATCGCATGCGCTGCCTTGCTGTCACTTTACCGCAACGACCGTTTTTTTGACTTGCCGGATGCGTCCAAGCGAATGGAAATCAAGAGGGCGGTATGCAGGCAAATGCTCCAAGACAGATCCCGTCTGCTCGGAGAACTGGAAATCGAAAAAAATCAATTGGCTTGAGCTAACGAGCCAGGGAACCCTCCTGATTGCTGCAAATCGGGAGATACAGATCGACCTCGCAGTACTGCTCAGTGGCCAGTCTGGTATCGATATATTCGAAGAAGTACGGGGCACAGCGCATATACAAGGATTGAGGCAGCCAATGATCCATGTAACTCCAGATTTCCCGAAGCTGAACAGCTGTTAAATACCTCGGATGAAAATCACCTATGAAGGTGAATACGATATATTTCTGTGCAGGGAGAACCGTTATATCCCAAGATGCATCCAGCCCTTCGGGGTCATAGACCTCGGTGGAAGGAATATAGTGCGCGATCGGGGAGTTGCCATTGAGAACGGTCAGGCCAATGTACAGATGCGGATTCACTTTATTCGGAATAAACGGGTGCTCCTTGTAGAAGAAAGCATTGCCGGCCGCATTGGCGCAGTGTGTCAAGTAGTTGGTCTCGAGATTGACATCACCCTTTCTTCCCGCAAGATAGGTGATGGGCTTCACGACGAACTGCGGCTCGAATATCAGCCCGTCCGCGACCTTCCCCAGTCTCTGGAGATCGAATTTCTCTGTAAGCGTGATCTGCCCAAAGTTTTTCCTGAGCTGGGAAGGGGTGACTCCGAACTGGCGCTTGAAGGAGCGGATGTAGGTCTGCTCATGCAGAAAGCCGAACTCGGAGGCGATATCGATGATGTTCCAGTTCGTATGCAGCAAATAATCGACGCTGGCGCTTAATTTCCGGGCCCGGATATAGTGCATGATGGGCATGCCGGTGGTGTGCTTGATCAGCCGGTGCAGGTGATACTTGGACAGGCCCAGGGTGCTGGACAAGGCGTCCAAAGAAATATTGGACTTCAGATGCTCTTCAATATAGTCCATCGTTGCTTCGACGATCTGGTACAGGTGATGGGTTGCTAGGTCGCTCATGGATAACTCCTTCTCAAACGGATACATGCTCTAAGAGTAGCAGGTATTCAAGAAACATGCCACTGAGCTGGAAGAGGAGACTTCTATAACAATTTTCGAAAGACATACCGCTCGAACGGACAACATGTTATGATGACAACCGAGAGTTATTCTGTGCGCGAAGGTTGTCGAAGGATGAGGAATAAGTCGTATACCTGGCTGTACTTGGCCATGATATTGTTACTGCTTGGCATGAATCTGATAACCTTGCGGAACTGGGGCGATCAGCCGGAAGCGAAAAACGGTCTGCTCGATCTGAGCGGTTGGCAGAAGCTGGGTCAAGAGATTGTCAAACTGAAGGGGGAGTGGACGTTCTACCCGGGGCAACTGCTGCAGCGGGCGGAGGATGCGGAGAGCAGCAGCGCATCTTCTGTATACACGCGCGTTCCCGGCAATTGGAAGCCGGCGCTTGCCGATCCTCAGCAGGAGGAGGCGCTCGGATATGGAACCTACCGTCTTCAAGTTAGATTTGGCGAGCACCAGACAGGGCTGCAGGCATTTCGCGTCCAACTGATCCGGGCCGCCCACCGCCTGTTCGTCGATGGGGAAGAGATCGGGAGCAATGGAAGGACCACGGCAAATCCGTCCGATTATGCCGGGCAAATTACTCCATATGTAGCTTTCAAGGACATTAAAGCCAATCAACTGGATATTTTCATCCAGGTAGCCAATTGGGATCATGCCGTTAGTGGAGGCATCATCCATTCCCTATGGATGGGCCCCCCGGAAAAAATCGTCAATGAGCAGCAGAGAGTAGCTGCTTTCGAGTTTGGCGTCATCATGCTGCTCCTCGTATTTGCCCTGTATTTCGGAGCCTTGCAGTGTTTTGCTCCGCACAACGGCTGGGTCTATCTGTCCTTGTTCTTTTTAAGTGCCGCGCTGCTGAATGCAGACCAAGGAAGCCGGTGGCTGCTAGCGATATGGCCCGATATGCCGTTCCGTTCAGCTGTGAATGTAAGCTGGTTATCCTCTATTGCCCTGATGCTGTGGATGTTTATGTTCATTCATACCAGGCATCCTCGACGCATTCACCGCTTTTTCTCACGGGGAGTCTGGCTTTTCTCGCTGCTGATGGCATTCAGTATTATCGTCCTTCCTATGACGCTCAGCACCCGATTAGTGCCCGCTTGGGTGATCGTCGCTGTTATGATCTATGTTTACTTGCTGGTTTCCCTTTTTGCAAGCTTGCGGAGAGGGGATCATCAGACCCATTATGAATTTTGGGCTTATTGTTTATTTGCCGGGCAGTCCTTGCTGAATAGCTTCCTGCTGTTTGGCTTCATTGAATTTAACATCTTGTACGTGATTCAGATGGCCGCCTTCAGTACGGCGATCCTGCTGTTGTTTTTGTTCCAGTTTTTTCGTATCTATGCCCGGACCAAGGCGTTGACGGTGGAATTGCAGCGGCTGAACCGGTTCAAGTCGGAATTCATGTCGGGCATGTCGGAACAAATGATCACTCCCTTGAACGCCATTATCAGTACGGTGAATATGCGGCTGGAGACGGACCATGCTCTGAACCCGCAGCAGGTGAACGACCTGCGTCTGATTGCTTCGGTCGGCTGGACGATGCGGCACTTGGTCGATGAGCTGATGGACTTCTCCCGCTTGCGCGAAGAGGGCATTGTGCTTGTTCTACGTCCCGTACACTTATCAGCTATTATGGATGATGTCATCGCGCGCGTAAGCGATCTTATCTTCAGTGATTCGATCCGTTTGGTCAATGGAATGCCTCCCGACCTGCCTCCGGTCATGGCCGATGAGCAGCGGACGCAGCAGATTTTGAACGCTCTGATGCAGGTGGCTTTGAAAGTAACCGTCGAAGGCTCCATTTCAGCTTCTGCGGCTGCTACGCAAGACAGGATCCACTTGGAGCTGGTCCTGAGCGGGACCGGAATCACGAAGGAAACGGGCCGCAGCCTGTCTCAGCTCCTGCTCCGCCGGGATAGCTATCCATTGAGCCGGCCGGCCGAAGGTCTCGGTTTGTATTTGGCCCATGCCCTGGTCGAGCTGCATCAAGGACAACTCAGCATTGAATCGGCTGGTGCACAAGTCTTGAAGCTGAGCGTCACGCTGCCTATCGCCAAGGAAGCTTCCTTACGATCCATGACGTTGCCGGAAGAGCGTCTTAACCTTGCGCCGATGAATGGGCTTCAGGAATCCGGAACTCGGAGACAGAATCAGGAGCATGAAGCGGGCATGGCTGAGATTCTGATTATTCATGATGATCCGATAAGCCTCCATGCCCTGGTTAACATCCTCTCGATGGATGCCTATCGCGTGACGGTGGTCAGGGGCGGCAGAGAAGCACTGGATAAGTTGTATCGCCTGCAGCGCGTCGATCTGGTCATTGTGGACCGAATCCTGCAAGACATGTCAGGCCTCGAGATATGCCGGCATATCCGTAAGCATTTTACATTATTCGAGCTCCCCATCCTGCTGCTGACCTCCGGGTCCTTCCCAGATCATGCGATCACAGCCAGCCAGGCGGGAGCCAATGACTGTATCGCTAAGCCCGTCGAAGCGTCCGAGCTACGTGTGCGTGTGCGGACGCTCATCCAATTAAAGCATTCTGTGGGCGAACGCATCCGTATGGAGCTGGCTTTTTTACAGGCGCAGATCAAGCCGCATTTTTTGTTCAACACGCTGAACTCTATCGCGGCGTTAAGCAAGCGGCAGCCGGAAAGTATGACGAAGTTATTGACGGACTTCGGCTTTTACTTGCGGGAGAGCTTTCGCTTTGATAATTCCGAACCGCTGGTTTCCTTCGAGCGTGAGCTGAATCTGGTCAAGTCGTATCTGCAGATCGAGAAAGTCCGGTTCGAGGACTGGTTAACATTCGACATCGAAGTGTTGACGTCAGAGCGCTTCCTGATCCCGCCCTTGACCTTGCAGCCGTTGGTTGAGAATGCGGTCCGTCATGGCATCATGCGGAGAGCCGATGGGGGATTCATTCATATCCGGGTATTCCGCGAACGAGAGGAAATTCGGATTCAAGTCAAGGATAACGGTGTTGGCATGACAGCGGAACTGCTCGAGCGTGTCCGCCACTCCTCACCGTCCGGAGGAATTGGAATTGCTAATATTGAGCGCAGGATGAGACAGATGTTCGGCCATGGATTGATCCTGTCCAGTGAGCCGGGCCAAGGAACGGAGATCTTGATCCGATTGCCGCTTGAGAAGGTAGGTAGCTATGAAAATCATGCTGGTTGATGATGAGCCTCTGGCGTTAAGGCTTCTGGCCGAAGAACTGGAACATATCGGAGGCCTCGATATCATCGGGACCTTCCGCAACCCCAGGGCGGCATTGGATGCGATTGTGGAGCAAGGGCCGCAGGCTGTATTTCTGGACATTGAAATGCCGGAAATGAGCGGCATCCAGCTGGCCGAGCTGATATTGGAACGGCGTCCGGACACGATGATCGTTTTCGTGACGGTCTATGACGAGTATGCGGTCAAGGCTTTCGAGCTTCAAGCGATGGACTATGTGCTCAAGCCTGTTCAAGCCGAACGGCTGGCCAAGACCATCGAGCGTCTGAAGCTTCAGCAGAGCCATCGAGCTCCGGTCATGGAAGGCCTCAGCATGATCCATTGCTTTCGCTCCCTGCAATTCGAGCGAAGAGGCCGTTCTCCGCTTAACCTGCGATGGAAGACGCTGAGGGCACAGGAGCTGTTTTGTTTCTTGCTCCAATATCGGGGAAGGCCGGTCCGCAAGCAGCTGCTCGTGGAGCAGTTATGGTCTGAAATCGAATGGAAGAAGGGCATTTCGCAATTGTATACGGCGATCTACCAGATCCGTAAAATGCTGCAGGATGAGCAGCTGCCCATCCGAATTGAAAATTGCGATGAAGGCTACAGGCTGGACTTGAACGGCGTGAAGCTGGACACCGAAAAGTGGGAGGAGAGCTTGGACTCCTCCCCGTCCCTGTCCCGGGATACAGTAGACATCCATAAGCGGCTCTCCGCGCAATATGCGGGGGATTACTTGGCCGAATACGCCTATCATTGGGCGGAGAAGGAGAGAGGCCGACTTCGTGCGAGATGGCTGGCCCATGGGAAGCAGCTAGGCAATTTTTATATAGCGAATGGAGATTTGACAGACGCTGCAGCTCATTATTTGAGTATGCAAAGCGTGCTGCCGCTGGAAGAAAGCCTATATGTAGAGCTGATGCGTCTTTATGACGTGTTAGATGACCGGCGGTCGGTAGAGGCCCAGTATGAACAGCTGAGAAATGTGCTTTTGCAGGAGCTGGACTCGGAGCCTGACGAATCGATACGCATTTGGGTTGAAGAAACAAGGAAGTCCCGTCGCTGACGGGGCTTTTTTTTATGCTCGCTCCTCAGTATGAACGGGCTAGCTTCTCGGCTGATGTGCCTGGCCGGCAGTTTCAAAAATGTTTCAACTCGTTGCTGTATACTAAAAGAATTCATGGCTGCCAGGCGGCGTGTTGCCTCGTATCGCCAGAAAGGAAGCCAACCGTAATGATGCAAGCCAACAAGAATCTACGGATGCTGCAGCTTTCGGCTGCGGCTTTGCTTTTCAATCTGCTTATATGTGCAGGGAGTCGTTTTGTTCCCTTTCTGTCGCTGACGGGCCACTGGCAAGGGTTTGAAGTAACTCCTGTCCTGATGTCGGGGCAATATGTACTCGCATGCATTCCGTTTGTCCTATGGGGAGGGACCGTGTATGTTTTTGCAAGACACAGGGAGCATCCGGCTCTTCCTTGGCTGAGTACGCTGACGCTGACGTTCACAAGCTTTGCCATGATGGGCGAAAGCGGTGGTGAAGTGGTATTTTATTTTTCCATATTTTTGGTTATCGCTGCCGTTGCCTATTATGATAGCATCCGTCTTATCTTCATGGTGACCCTTCTATTTGCCGTTCAACATGTAGTCGGTTATGTGTTCATCCCGCAGCTGGTATTCGGGGCGGACTCCTACTCCTTACTCATGCTGTTCATCCATGCGTTGTTCGTGGTGCTCACTTCGAGCTCTACAATCCTGCAGATCCGCTCGAAGCAGAGCATAGCCCGGCAGATGGAAGAAGAACAGAAATCCAAGGAAAGCCAGCAGGCATCCTTCCAGCAGCGTGTCCAGATGTTATCCGAACATATTCGTTCCGCCTCCCAGGCTGCCGCTGATAAATCTGAAGCCAATGTGCGAACCCATCAGGAGATGAGCCATGTATACGAAGAGGTGATCGGGGGACTGGGGAGCCAGATTTATTCGATCGAGCAAATCGAAGTAAAGCTTCTCAGCATCAACAGCGCTATTCAAAGCGCGCTAGAATCGTCCTTGGAGATGAGAAGCAGATCGCTGGCCGCTGTGCAGGCTCTGACCGCCAATCAAGAAAAAATGCGGGTGCTGCAGCAGTATCATCGCCATATGTTGCAGCTTGTAGGCCGTACGCTCGTTGCTATGCATGAGCTCCAGCAACCGGCAGCTCGAACAAGAGGGACAGGTAGTAAGATTCAGGAATTATCCGGCCAAAGCCTGGTCACGGCGGAGGAGATTCAAGCGGCCATGGAGTGCATCTATGCAGAGAGCGAAATGAACATCCTGTACATGGAGCGGGGACAGGAGATCATCCAACGCTCTGCTTCGCTTGTAGATGACTTCGTTGCGGACTTTATCGAGATGCGCGAGATGACGGAGCAGCTTCTGCAGGATATCGTGACCATCGATCAGTGGATGGGGGCGATTAAGCTGGATGCTTCGGCGGTTGCCTGCGAGATGAGCGATATTGCATCCATTATCGGAGAACGAATGGTGTCGATGGAGGAGTTGGTCGCCATGAGCGAAAATCACGTAAGCTCAGCGGAGCAGATCGATACCGAGCTTTCCAATTTGCATCAACTTAGCCATAAGCTTCAACAGCAACTCCTTACCACGTGACTTTCCGGAGGCTGCTAGTATGAACAGATTAACCGAACGAAGTGATCGGCAGCCGGGCTATACGCTCTGCGTAACCGACTATTTAACCAAGCCGACGGATCGGAGCACAATCTCTACAGGAGGAGGTTGGCTGGTTCGTCAGTGGCGACAGGAAAAACGAGCAGGAGGGCGCAAACCTTGAATGATGACAAGCTAGACCCATTGAATACTATGCAGGTTTTGCCGGAAGGGGCGGTTCTGGCTGCGCTCGAACAGTCTCTAGCCATGATTCAGTTTAACATGCAGGGAGAAGTGCTTTGGGCCAATGATCATTTTGCGAAAGCGATGGGGTACCAGGCCCGGGAATTACAAGGGAAAAGGCATCAGCAGTTCTGCTTGCCGGAGTTTAGGGCCAGCCGTGACTACCAGGTGTTCTGGATGAACTTGAGAGAGGGTCATACGTTTCAAGAGAAGATTGTTCGTGTGGCGAAAAGCGGGGCCAGCATATGGCTCGAAGCCACGTATATGCCGATTAGAGATGAGCAGGGCAAGGTCACCGCTGTTCTCAAAGTGGCCACTGACATTACAGCCAGAGAACAAGCTACGATGCGTATGACTCAGGACCTGCAGCAAATGGCAGCTGATGTCCTTCACCGTTCCTCACTGGGCATAGATCGCAATAGACAGGTAGCTGAGGTCATGCAAAGTGTCACCCAGGCCAACGAAGCCAATATCCAGTTCCTACATGATCTGGAGCAGCAGGCCCAATCTGTCCGCGGTATTGTCGGAACGATCAGGGAGTTTGCCGCGCAGACGAACCTGCTTGCGCTTAACGCGGCGATTGAAGCGGCGCATGCGAAGGAGCATGGACGAGGATTTAGTGTCGTTGCCGCGGAGGTCAAGAAGCTCGCGCAGCAGGTTCAGGCAGCCGCCTATCAGATCCAGGGCTCGATCGAGGACATGGTCGAGCAAGTAGGCCGAGTCAGCCGAAGCTCGAAAAGCTCACACACGGCGATGTCCGACAGCCAGCAGCAGATTAAGTCTGCAATGGACGCGTTTACCGGCATCGGCGAAGCGGCGGCAAAGCTGGATGAGCAGGCTAAAACCTTGCATCAAGAGCTATAACGCAAAATATAGAGGTTGAAGATGAAGGGTGTACGGCACACATGACGGATGATATCAAACGTTCAAAACTACTGATCATAGATGATCAAGCTTGCAATATTATGCTGCTGGAGCATATACTCAGCCGGGCGGGATTTAACCAGGTGGAGAGCCTGCTTGACCCTCTTGAGCTCGCCACTCGGTTTGCAGACATACAACCCGATATGGTTCTGCTCGATATGCATATGCCGGGGATGGACGGTCTTCAGGTGCTCCGGTTGATTCGCGAAACGCTTGCGCCCGATCAATACTTGCCCGTTCTGATGCTGACCGCCGATTTGACGCTGGAAGCGAAGCAGCGGGGATTACAAGCGGGCGTGAATGACTTTCTCACGAAGCCCTACGACCGGATGGAAGTGGTCCTGCGCATTCAGAATCTGTTGAAGGCGAGAATGCTGCATAACCAGATCCAGCAGCATAAAAGCACGTTGGAGAAGCGGGTGCGAGACCGGACGGAAGAGCTGAAGAAGGCCAAGAATGAAATTCTGCAGCTGCTCGGACGAGCGGCGGAATATCGCGATGATATGACGGGCAGACATACCTTGAGGGTGGGCAGACTGTCCGAATTACTCGCCGAACGGCTGGGTCTGCCGGAAGAACATGTTCAGATGGTTCGAAGGGCTGCTCCACTTCACGATATCGGTAAGATCGGCATTCCGGATCATATTTTGCTGAAGCCGGGACGCTTTGAAGCGCAGGAATTTGAACGGATGAAGACCCATACGCTGATTGGCGCCAGCATCCTGGAGGAAAGCTCCTTCACGCTGCTGCAGATTGCCGGGATTATTGCCCGGTCTCATCATGAGAAATGGGATGGCTCCGGTTACCCCTATGGGTTGAAGGGCGAGGAAATCCCGATAGAAGCCCGAATTGTGGCGTTGGCTGATTTTTACGATGCCTTAAGACATGAGCGCCCATACAAGAGGGCCTGGACTCCTGAAGAAACAATGGCAGAGGTGAAGAGGCAGTCCGGGATGCATTTCGACCCTCAGCTTGTCGAGGTTTTTGTTCAGCTATATACGGAAGGTCTTCTGGAACAGGATGACGATGTGCTTTAGCTCCACCCCTTTCCAAGCAAGGGGATGTCCGGAGATTAAAAGTCACCATTAAAGAAGGAGCTACGCTCATTCGGGTAGGGAAGAGCCTATCCGGAAAGCAGCCCCTTCCTGAACCTTTAGGCCTCGTAATGAGAAATATCCCCATACAGCTCAACGGTTGTCTTGCCGTTCTCCCGCACAATCCGGCTCAAGCTGGCGGGCGGGACATCCGGATGGTTCCCTAGCTCGCTCAGACTGCGTCCGGCGTAGTAGTTCAGCAGTGCTTTCAAGGTAATGCGATGGGTGACGATCAGGAGGCTTTCTCCCTGATGCTTGGACAGAATGTCTTCCATCGCAGAGACTGAGCGGTCCAGCAGCTCGGGGTAGGTCTCGCCGTCCCCGGCAGGCGTATACAAGTGGGGTGCTTCGAAAAATTGAGCGAACCCCGTAGCGTACTTGTGTTGAATGAAGCTAATTTCTTTCCCTTCCCACAGCCCCATATTGATTTCCCTGATCCCATCGACGATTTGCGGCGTCAGAGACCTGCCATTTGTAACGATACCAGCGGTATGGACGGCTTCTCCAGGTTCCATTCCGTTTGCCCATGTCTAGCGAGATATATGGAAGTTTTGGTCATCTTTTTTTCTCCTTTTCATTCGTCATTGTACGGTATTCAAAAACACGGTTACAGCCCATTTAAGTGCATGAACGCTGACCCGACGACGCTGTGGGCAAGCGAAGGCCGTCTGAGCGGATATGACCACGCTGGGCCAGCAGCCACTTCAGAGGAGCGGGGTTCGGCTCTGAAGTCAGGAATTGCACCAGTGGGAGCAGCTGGTCGAATCGCTGGCCCGACTCGTCGATGCGGCCGGACCGGAACAGCTCGTAGACCTGGACGAACTGGTCGCTATCCAGATTGGCGCTAGTCAGCACACCTCCCTTGCCCCCGCAGCATAGCGATGCGAAAAACAGCTTGTCTTCCCCGCAGAGAACGGGCTTGGCCAGAGATCGGACAAGCTTGAAATAATGTCTAATACTGCCGCTAGTGTCGTTAAAACCAATGACATGATCCATCCCCATCATGCTCCGAATCGTCTCCAATTCCAGCGGTGCCCCTCTGCCGCAAGAACCTTCCTCTATAATGATCGGCACAGCGGCCCCGGCTAACGCTTGGAATCGTGTGATACTATGCTTCCGTGCAGCTTCGCCACCACCGGAAGCGGCGACGAGCACAGCATCCGCTCCGAGAGCCCTCGCTCGGGATGCCTGCTGAACGACCGACGCTGTGCTGCCGGACAGGGCTGCCGCAATCAGCGGAATCTTCCCCATGGTTTTACGCGCTGTCACGATCAGCAGCTCGAGCTCTTCGGGCTCGATGGCTGGCGCTTCGCCAGCCGTTCTATTCACGACGAGCCCGTGTACACCCTTGTCCACCAGCCGCTTAACGAGATCCTTGAAGGACCTCACATCCAGTCTCCCGCGGCGGTCCAAGGGCGTCACGACAGGGACGAAGACACCCTGTAAAGTATGTTCGGTAAGCAAGGCCCTCCCCTCCATTCTCTAGGTGCAGCCGATACTCAAGCACTGAGCCTTCCCGCTAGAGCTTCTGCAGGATAGCTCCAAGCCCCGGGATCAAGACGGTCAGCTGTAGCCTGAATATATAGCGTTTCTGATGAAATGTAACCAGCCAATTGGCCGGGGTTTGAGCAAGCCGATTTGTGGTGAAAGCAGGTAACGGTGATATGTACCCATATGCACGGGGATTCTGCGATCTATGATTTCTGATAAAAATTGGACATACTAGCCAATACATTCTTTTTTCGATGAAAGAAGAGTTTTTTCTTGGCCCAAATTCATCCGACTTTGTTGCGATTTCTTGAACATGGCTGGTCGTATATTGACCATCAATGGCTGGTGACACCCGGTTGGTTCTCCTATACAGTGAGAGTGTTCAAGCGCTAATGGAAGCTAGAAGGAGCTGAAAAACATGAATGTACCCAAAGCGTTGAGGGGCCTGGCGGCTGCTTGCCTGCCGGCTTTGCTGCTGCTCATGACGGGATGCACGGAGAACATAATCGTACTCGACCCCAAGGGTCCGATTGCCGAGCAGCAGCGGGATTTGATCATCCTCTCCACTCTGCTGTGCAGTATAGTCATTGTCCCTGTGCTGATACTGACCGCGATCATTATCTGGCGGTACCGGGATAGGCAGGGCAGGAAGGCGGCCTATACGCCGCACTGGGAGCACAGCACCAAGCTGGAGACGATCTGGTGGGCAATTCCCATTCTCGTGATTCTGGCGCTGGGGATCATCACGGTGAAACAAACCTACGCGTTGGAGCCCTCCAAGCCGCTGGAATCTGTGCAGAAGCCGCTGACCGTTCAAGTCACGTCCTTGAACTGGAAATGGCTGTTCCAATACCCGGAGCAGGGAATTGCGACGGTCAACGAGCTGAAAATTCCGAAAGGCGTGCCGGTCCGATTCGAGATCACGGCGGACTCTCCGATGAATTCATTCTGGATTCCGCAATTGGGCGGGCAGATCTATGCGATGTCCGGGATGGCGATGACCTTGTATTTGCAGGCGGACGAGCCGGGCAAGTATTGGGGCTCCGGGGCCAACTTTACAGGCACTCATTTCTCCAAGATGTACTTTGATGTGGAATCGATGACCCAGGATTCATTCGACGAGTGGGTAGATGGGATCAAGAAAACGTCGCCTGCGCTTACCATCGAAGGGTATAACCGGTTATCGGAGCCGTCGATCTCGCAGGCACATGGTTATTCGGCATTTCCGCAAGGGCTGTTCGAGCGGATCGTGAACAAATACGCGGCTTCTCACCGTCATGGCAAGTCATCGGAGGATGCGAAGTAGGTTCAGATCCAGGTAAGGCATAGGCTTATTGGAATCCAAGGGTAAGGGGAGAGTTGCACATGTGGGACAAAGTGAAAAGCTTTGCTTCCGAGTTTTTTGTCACGGGTGACCCGTTGATTTACGGGGCAGATGTGAGCATCGGGCTGACGCTGATCACCGTCGTGGTTGTACTGACGTATTTCAGGAAATGGACCTGGCTCTGGCGCGAATGGCTGACGACCGTCGACCATAAGAAGATCGGGATTATGTACATTGTGTCGGCCTTTCTGATGATGTTCCGAGGCGGCGTGGATGCGCTCCTGATGCGGACACAGCTGATTATGCCGGAATTCAGCTTTCTGGAGCCGGATCACTATAACCAGATTTTTACGACGCATGGCGTCATCATGATCTTATTTATGGCGATGCCTTTTATGTTCGGGCTGTTCAACGTAATGGTGCCGTTGCAAATAGGAGCGAGGGATGTCGCTTTTCCGTTCCTCAATGCGCTTAGCTTCTGGCTGTTCTTCGCCGGTGCTATGCTGTTTAACCTTTCCTTCGTCATCGGCGGATCGCCGGATGCCGGGTGGCTGGCGTATCCGCCTTATTCCGAGCTGATGTACAATCCTGGGGTCGGGCAGGACTTCTATATCTGGGGCATCCAGATCTCAGGGGTCGGAAGCTTGATGACGGGCATTAACTTTATCGTCACCATCCTGAAGATGCGGGCGCCGGGCATGAAGCTGATGAAGATGCCGATGTTCCCGTGGTCCGTGCTGTCGAGCTGTATTGCGATTATCTTCGCGTTTCCGGTTCTGACGGCGACGCTGGCGCTGCTGTTTCTGGACCGATATGCCGGAGCGCATTTCTTCACGCTGGACGGTGGCGGGAACCCGATGATGTACATCAACCTGATCTGGATGTGGGGACATCCGGAGGTGTACATTATCGTACTGCCGGCCTTCGGGATTTTCTCGGAGATCGTGGCGACCTTCTCCAGGAAGCGGCTGTTCGGATATAAGTCTATGGTGTATGCCATGATGATCATCAGCGTCCTGTCGTTCCTTGTCTGGGCGCATCACTTCTTCACGATGGGGTCAGGAGCGGGTGTTAACGCCTTCTTCGCCTTATCTACGATGCTGATCGCTATACCGACCGGTGCTAAAGTGTTCAACTGGCTATTTACGATGTTCCGGGGGAGGATTACGTTCGAGACGCCGATGCTGTGGACCATCGGGTTTATCCCGTGCTTTGTCACGGGGGGGCTGACGGGCGTACTGCTGTCCGTAGCTCCTGCAGATTTCCAGTTCCACAACAGCTACTTCCTAATTGCTCACTTTCACCATGTCATTATAGGCGGCGTCGTCTTCGGGTATTTCGCCGGTCTTTATTACTGGTGGCCCAAATTATTCGGCTTCAGGCTGAACGAGCGTATAGGCAAGTGGGCGTTCTGGTTCTGGAATATCGGATTCTATCTCTGCTTCATGCCGCAATATGTACTCGGGCTGATGGGAATGACGCGCCGGGTCGCCAGCTACGGCTGGGACAAGGGCTGGTGGGAGATGAATCTGGTGTCCACGATCGGAGCCGTGCTGATGGGGATTGCGTTCCTGTTCCAAGTATGGCAGATTGCGCATGGGGTGAAACACCGTCATCTCAACATGGACACGACGGGCGATCCATGGAATGGACGTACGCTGGAATGGTCGATCCCTTCGCCAGCGCCGCATTATAACTTTGCCGTGCTTCCCCAGGTGACCAGCCAGGACGAGTGGTGGGAGCGCAAGGAGCGTAGGCTGCAAGGCGAACCGGACCCGGCCCCGCACAAGCTGGAGCCAATTCATATGCCTAAGAACTCGGGAATCCCGATTATCATGTCGGCCTGCTGGTTCGTGGCGGGATTCGGATTTGTGTTCCATTGGACCTGGTTTGTTGTCGCGGGTCTGGCGGGTGTAGCGATATGTATGCTTGTTCATTCCTTCAATTATGATACGGATTATTACATTCCGGTGGATGAGATCGAGCGGATCGAGGCCGGGAAAGGCAGGGTGACGCAGTAATGGCTCACACACACGTGCCGGGAGCGGCACATCAGGCTGAGTTGCACGGCCAGCATCACGATCATCCTGATCTGGAGGGGATGCGTACCTTCGGCTTCTGGATTTATCTGATGACCGACGTGATGATCTTCGGTACCTTCTTCGCAACCTATATCATACTGAAAAACAATACCAACGGCGGACCGGGGCCTGCCGAGCTGTTCGAGTTGGGCGGCATCATCGCGAGCACCTTCATCCTGCTGACCAGCAGCTATACATGCGGGCTGGCGCTGCTGGCGATGCAGAAGGGGAAACGTCAGGCCCTGATCGGCTGGCTGGGCGTGACCGCCTTGCTAGGAGCGGTGTTCCTTGGTCTGGAAGCGAACGAATTCACGCATCTGGTACGCGAGGGAGCCACGATAAGTGCGAGCGCCTTCCTATCGGCGTTCTATACACTGGTAGGGACACATGGCCTTCACGTGCTGATCGGACTAGTCTGGATGGTCGCACTGATGATCCAGATCGCAAGGAAGGGAATCACGCCGGTCACGAGACGGAAGGTGAATGTCATCAGCTTGTTCTGGCATTTCCTCGACGTGGTCTGGATTTTCGTCTTCACAGTCGTTTACTTAATGGGGGTGAGCTAGGTGGCAAGTTCGGAGACGATGCATCCTCATGATGAAGAATCGCACGGGTCGTTAAAGTCGTATACCATCGGCTTTCTTTGCTCCATCCTGCTGACGGTGATCCCGATCGCTATCGTGCTGAACGGCTGGCTGGAGGGCATGACGCGTTCGATCGTGCTGATGGTGGCCGGGGTTCTGCAGCTAGGTGTACAATTGCTGTTCTTCATGCATCTGCGCGAGGAGAAGAAGCCGCGCTATAACCTGATCTCGCTGCTGCTCGGGCTGGTCATTCTGGTGGTGATCGTAGCGGGGTCCATGTGGATTATGCTGTACAATATGGTTGCGGTTTAGTTGCAGTAAGTATCTAATCATCCATTGACGATAACGAATGGCTGGATGATCGGCAGGCAGGATGCCATCAATGCGGTGAGAGGCAAATGGATGGTCATAATTCCGCAGCATTGGATGGTTTGTTTGGGGGCGCTCTCCTTTATCATAGTGGTCAAGTCGGGATTCCAATCTTGGTATTCGACGGGCTGACTGGATAACGAGGAGGGGTAGAATGGGCAAGGCATTACAGGGAAAAAGAATCGTGATTACCGGCTCGCGTAAACTGGCGGAGTTGAGTGAAATTATTGAAAGACAGGGCGGCGAGCCGATGCTTCGTCCGCAGCAGGGGTTGATGGTTCTTCAGGAGCAGGAGGTGGAGCAGGACATAATCCATCTCCTCGAACATGGCTCGGGCTGGCTGGTGTTCACGACCGGAACCGGTCTAGAGGCCCTGCTGCAGCAAGCGGATCGCATCGGCGTTCGTGATCGGCTGCTTGATGTGATCCGCAGCTCCCGCGTTGCAGCGAGAGGGTACAAGACCTTCGCTCTGCTCAAGCAGCTTGGTGTACAGCTGGCCGCTGTGGATGAGGACGGGACGACGGACGGACTCGTTCGGGCGCTGCGGGACCGTGATTTTACGGGGCAAGGGGTAACGATCCAGCTGCATGGGGAACCGATGCCTGACCTTGAAGCCTTCTTCGAGAAGGCTGGAGCTGCGGTACGGACGATCATGCCGTATAGGCATGTGGCGCCAGAGGCGGAGGTTACGGAACGGCTATGCCGCGAAATCATGGAAGCGTCCGTCGATGCGGTATGTTTTACAACGGCTGTGCAGGTGAGGTATTTCTGCGCCTACGCTGAGCTGCACGGCTATACTTCCGAGATCCAAGCCGGCTTCCGGGACCGGGTGCTGGCGGTTGCGGTCGGCCGGGTCACGGCAGAGGCGCTGCAGGAGGCCGGCGTAACCCGAGTCTTGATGCCTGAGAACGAGCGTATGGGGGCGATGATTATCGAGCTGGCTCGTTATGTTCAGAGCGGATTCTTGAAATAGGACCGCTCGTTTGACAATCGGATAGCCATACATCGAAGAGACCTTTTGATATGACTTCAGAAGGTCTTTTCGTCCTATTCTGACAGCTGATTCTTGCTTTGTACTCAATTTGTTAAATTATGTATCATAATGGTATATTAATGAGACTGGATTTTTCGAGGGGAAGATTGAATCGAGGAACGAACAGTCAGGTGGTGGTGATTGTGAAGGAATTGCAGTTGTTACAAACGGCTGTTAAGCAATACGAGCTAGATGCCCGCAGCCTAGTGGTGGAAGGAGTGCTTCAGCCCGATAGCCGGCATGGCGATCTGCATGACCAAATTCAAGTGAATGGAAACTTTTACTCAGCAAGATTTATTAGCAGCAAGCGCTATGGAACGGATGTCTTCATCCCATTATCAGATGAGGTGCTGACTGAACAAATCAGATTTTGCAGGTATCTTCGAGACTCAGGGATTCCTTTTATGAAACACGTGCCGACTGTAGAGGGAAAGCCGTTTGCAATCATTCATAACGATGAAGAGTCCTTGCGATTCGTATTATTCGAGTGGATGACAGGCGTTCACCATACACATTGTACAGAAGCCATTGCGGAGAAATTAGGGGGATTTGCACGTAGGCTCCATGATGTATCCTCTGAATTTGAGAGCAGGATCTTGCCGAAAGAATCGCATAGTAAGGGGCATGAGGAATTTTATCGCTTGCTCTCTGCTCAAGCCCGAGCATCTGAGCTATCTGTCTCAACGAGGGAGCTGCTCAATCAGTATTTCATGCAGATTGAATATCATAAGAATAGGGCCAGGACCGACTCCTATGATTACATCGTTCAAACGGATCTGAATCCGTATACCTTCTTTGGGACCAGCGAGAAGAAATAAGCGGCGTGGTTGATTTTGAGTCCATCACCTATACAGACCGGATTGAGGGAATCGCATGGTTAGTTAAATGGTACAGCAGAACTCGTGGAACAGAATCTCATGAGATGTCTCCTGTGCTTGCCAAGGCCTTACTAAAGGGATACGGTGCAGATGATTGCTTCTCACAAGAAGATCTGGAGAGACTTCCTTCCTTGTTGTGGTTAACCGGGTGCTTGAACTGGAATTTTACATCCAGAACGGTTACCCTTATGAAGAACGGCGAGGATGTACTTCTAAGTGAACATATATTGAAATACGTTCACCGCGGGGAAATATTGCTATCACTTCTATAAATCTTGGGTATGAGGAGTCTATCTTCTAATGAACGCATGCAGGTACTGGAAAGGGTGGAAAAGAATTGGAGCGGAACAGCATGAATAGAGAGCATGGTGATTCTCATGAATAGTTTGTTGGCAGGGGCTTCTGTCTTCGGTACCGGCATATTGGAGCTATGGGCAGCGATTCCTCTCGGGCTTGCCCTCCAGCTGCACCCCATACTAGTGGGGGTTCTCAGTGCGGCCGGGTCCATATTCAGCGCGGTGGTTGTGATCTTCTTCGGCACATCCATTAGGAATTGGCTTGTACGAAGAACTCATAACAAGAATGGCGGGAGAGGCGGCCGCCTCTCCCGTATCTGGGACAAGTACGGCATTCCTGGCATCGGTTTCCTATCCCCTCTAATTACCGGAGCTCCACTTGGTGCAGCGATAGGAATTTCTTTCGGAGCAGATCCGCGTAAGCTGTTTGTATGGATGACCATCGGCATTGTCTTCTGGAGTGCAGTTCTGACTACAGCCGCTGCGTTAGGACTGCATGCTTTTAGTAGGGGCAGGTAGATATTCTCTACAGACGGGAACCTATCGAACAGGAAAGAACACGGCCCGTCTCCGGGGCGTGCTCTTCGTCATGCAAAATGAGCTTCGAATCCTTCGACAAAGCGCTGGAAGGCATCGGTCTGAAACAGGTCGCGGCGGTAGACGAAGCTGACGGAGCTGTCGTGGTACCGATCCGGGACGGGAAAGCACTGGATTTTACGAGAGCCTACCCAATCCTTGACGGCCGACTCCGTCACGAGGGAGACGCCAAGACCCGCTGCCACACCACGTATGATGGCCTCCACAGTACCGAATTCCATCAAGCTGACAGAGCCTAGATTCTCGGCCTGCAACCATTGCTCCAGTCTATCCCGGTAGAAGCAGCCGCGTCCTGTCACCAGCAGCGACTGGGTCAGCGCGTCGTGCACATCCACGGTGGAAGGCGAGGCGATGAGCACCAGCTGTTCCTGGAACACCAGGAGCGTTTCGAGGTCGGGATGCTGAGGCTGTCCATTCACGAAGGCGCCGTCCAGCTCGAAGGCGAGCACCTGCTCCGTTAGCTCTGAGCAAAGAGCGGCCTTCAGGGACAATTGGACGCGTGGATACTGCCTATGGTAGTTCGCCAGAAGATCCGCCAGAAAAATGCTAGCTATCATCTCCAGCGATCCAATCCGCAGATACCCGCAAGATAGCTCGGAATGCTGGGTTGTTACCTTCGCTTCTTCCAGCAGGTGCAGAATCTGCTCCGCATATTTCAGCAAGTGGGTGCCCGCGGAAGTTAAGGTCACGCCGCGGCTCTGCCGGTAGAATAACGGGACACGAAGTTCGGATTCCATATTCTGGATGCGTGCGGTGACGTTGGATTGCACATAACCAAGCTGCTTGGCGGCGCCGGTAATGCTCTTCTCCCGGGCAACCGCCTGAAAGATCTTCAGATCATTACTGTCCATCGGCCGTTAACTCCTTTATCATCAGATAGCGCGTTATTGCATCATTCATAGTGATGAGATCCATCAAATATAATCATTTTACATGATGTGATTTCAAGAGTAAACTGGATTCACGGATGAAGGATAAAGTAAGTAGTGGTGGAAGACTAGCGGGACCCCTCGATGGGACCAGGCTTTCGCCAGCCTATCCGCGTCACCATGATATATAGATGAACTCAGACGTAGAGGGAGGCATTACATAAGGGAATTATCAAGAATTTGACAAATCGCCAGAGTGTAACTATATTGAACCTAGTGGGGCATGACAAGAGAAATTACATTTCATCCTAAGCAGCTGAATCACGATTAATGAGACAATTTGAGATTCAGAAGCACAGGTTTGCTTATAATTCCGAGTAAACAGATGAAACTAATAGATTCTTAAAACTCCGCTACCGAATCCAAGGGAGGAAATACAGATGACCATTCAAGATAAAAAGCAGTTGCCGTCGCTGGAGGCCTTGTTTCAGCCGTATACGAACGGAGCGCTCAGCTTGTCCAACCGGCTTGTGATGGCTCCGATGACGCGAGGATTTGCGCCGGGCGGCGTGCCCGGGGCGGATGTGGCTGCCTACTACCGTAGGCAGGCAGAGAACGGGATCGGCTTGATCGTGACGGAAGGAACGGTCATCAACCATCCTGCCTCGTCGGCCAATCCGAACTGGCCGTCCTTCTTCGGAGCGGAAGCCCTGGAGGGCTGGTCGCGCGTAGTGGCTGAAGTGCATGAGGCGGGGGGAAAGATCATTCCCCAGCTCTGGCATCTCGGGACCGCCAGGAAGGTCGGCAGCCTGCCGAACCCGGAGGTGCTGCCGGCAGGACCATCCGGCCTCGACGCTCAGGGAGAAAAGGTCAATGAGCCTTTGACGGAGTCGGAGATCGCGGATCTGATCGAGGCTTATGCACAGGCTGCGGCCGATGCCCAGAGCACGGGCTTCGACGGTATCGAGCTGCATGGCGCGCACGGCTATCTGATCGACCAGTTTTTCTGGGAGAGAACGAACCAGCGCACGGACAAGTATGGTGGAGATCTGGTTGCCCGCACCCGGTTCGCTGTCGAAGTGGTCCAGGCGATCCGTCAGAAGGTCGGTCCGGACTTCCCGATCGTGTTCCGCTTCTCCCAGTGGAAGGGTGCGGATTATAGCGCCAAGCTTGTGCAGACGCCGGAGGAGCTTGAGCAGTTCCTGGCTCCGCTATCTGATGCCGGAGTCGATATCTTCCATGCCTCTACCCGCCAGTTCTGGCAGCCTGAGTTCGAAGGCTCGCCGCTGAATCTTGCCGGATGGACCAAGAAGCTGACGGGCAAGCCGGTCATTACAGTAGGCTCAGTTGCGCTGGAGAATGATTTCGCGGAGCATCCCGAACGGATACAGCGGCTCGCGGACATCCTCGAGCAAGGCGAAGCCGACCTGGTGGCAATCGGCCGGTCGCTGCTGGCCAATCCGGAATGGGCGTCCAAGGTACGCAGCCACAATACGGATGACTGGGCGACCTACGATGCCAAGATTCTGGCGACATTGAACGGATAAAAAGGGAAGAGGGCGCCTGGCGCCTGTCCGAACCGAGAAGAGCAGGATGAGCAGGGGATCGAACCCGGCTTATCCTGCTCTTTTTTGACTGAATCATCCATGAACGCTACGGTTCAAAAGGCTCCGCCTGCTGCTGCCCGGAAGAAGCCTTGATCGCTCGGATATGAGCGGTCAGCAGCTCAATAAAGCTGCGCGCGGCTTTCCCCATGTACTTATCCTTCAAATAAATAACGCCGACCTCCCGGCGCATCGCGGGATTCGCCAGCGGAATCACGACAAGTCCATCCTGCCGATAGAGCTCCAGGAGTGTCTTGGACAGGATGGAGATACCTGCTCCCGAGCGGACCAGCATCAGGATGGACTCGATGGTCGTCGTCTCGATCTTCGGCTTCAAATCCGTGCCCAGTGTGGTGCAGACGACATCGATCATCTGCCGGCAGCGGTGACTGGCCGGGAACATGATGATCGGCTCTTGAAGAACCTCTTCGAATCCGATCGTCGCTTGACCAGCCAGCGGATGATCGGCCTGCGCCACTACATAAAAATCCTCCTCGTACAGGGGCTGCTTTCGAAATCGCTCATCCTCAAGCGGCAGGATGGTCACGGCAAAGTCGAGGTCATTGGCAATCAGAGGCTCTACAACATCTTCAACGCCGAACAGCTTAATCTGAATATGGGGATATTGGCTATGAAAATCGATCAGCACCCGGGATACCAGTTCATTAATCTCTCCGATCAGTGCCCCGATGGATAGCGTACCGCGCTCCAGCTGCTGCAGCTCCATAATCTCTTCACGGGCTCCAGCCAGCGAGCTGAAAATATGGCTGCAGTGAGTCTGCAGAATGCGCCCGGCTTCGGTGATCGTAATTTTCTTCCCGATCCGGTTAAACAGCGGAAGTCCCAGTTCATCCTCCAGCAGCTTGATCTGATAACTGAGGGTCGGCTGAGTCACGCCAAGCTTCTCGGATGCCCGGGTGAAATGAAGCTCCTCGCAGATTGCTTTAAAGCACTCCAGTTGTCTTAGCTCCACAACAAACCACTTCCTTCGATGTTCTACAGAGCTTCTTTATTAGTGTAGGTGAATCCAATTGATTTATCAATACTGGCAATTAGATAGGAATGATAGATGAAATAGATGATGCGGACAAGAGGTGTGGTTTTTAGACATGCTTAATTGATTTAAAAATTAAATGATTATCATAGAAACAATTGTATTGATCTATAATTTGACTTGCCCCACAATAAGTCCATCACAGAGAAACTGAATAGAAGGATGGGATGGAATGGGGAGAGAACAGGCAAGTCAATTTTCACAGGGTCAATTGGACAGGTCTGCAGGATGGAGGCTGCCGGTCGCGCCTGCTTCGTTTTTTGCGATGACGCTAGGGCTGGCGGAGACGGGGAATGCCCTTCGCTTCGCTCACGATACATGGGGGCTGCCGCGAATCTGGGGAGAGATCTTGGAGATGCTCGCGGTGCTTTCGTTTCTATGGTGGGGATGGCTGTATGCGAACAAATGGATCAAGCACCGGTCCGCGGCCCAGAATGAATGGCGTGACCCGGTTCAGGCTTCATTCGTCGCACTGGTGCCCGAATCGCTGATCTTGCTGGCGCTGGCGCTCCTGCCTTATCAAACAGCCGCCGCCCACACGGTGTTCTGGATCGGCTCGGCGACCAATCTTGGCTACGCCGCTTACCGGTTGGCGGGCATGTGGACAGCCCCGCGACGGAGCGAGCAGGTGACGCCGTCGTTATTTCTGACTTACACGGCCAGTGTACTGGTGAACTCGCTTGTGGCCGGGTTGTTCGGGTACCAGCAGTACGGCTGGATGGTGTTCGGCATCGGAACGGTCTCCTGGATAATTCTGGATTCCGTGCTGCTGCAGCAATTGATCACGGGCGAATTGGATGCCAGAACTAGAAATTTCATGGGAATTTATATGGCCCCTGCGGCGATCGTGCTGGTGGCGTACCAGGTGCTGAGCGGACATTCTGCCGACTTCCTGACGTATGCTTTGGCCGGCTATGCGCTTTTTCTGACGGTTTCCCTGGTGTTTTCCTACAAGTGGCTCCGGCAGCAGGCCTTCGCGCCAGGTTACTGGGCATACACCTTTGGGTTAGCGACTGTCGCGCAGGGCTTCCTGCTGATGGCCCGGCAAGAGCATAGCCCCATATTCCAGCTGGTGACAGGCCTCGTATTGGCCGCTTCGCTGCTGCTGACGCTTGTGGTCGCTGTCGGAACCCTCTATTTGCTGGGCCGAAAAGCTTATTATCCGCTGGCACCGGCCGTTCCAGCGCCAAGCAAAGTCTAGGGATTGTTATGTGAAAGGAGGAAGCGAGGGGCAGATTGTTTTTCGATCTGCACAGCTAAAAGATTCACGAAAAGCCGGGAAATGAGCGGGTATCGCTCACTTCCCGGCTTTTTCCACAGCTTCCAGCCCGAGCGACCACACGCTGCCGAGCAGTGAAGAGGAGCGAAAAAAACTCGAAATAAACGATTGACGGATACACGTGAATTAGCTATACTCGGATGCATTGATTTAAATAGTAATAATTACGATATTGATGCTGCAGGTAACGGATGGATGCAATGGGGAGAGAGAATGAATGCTCAAGTATATGCTGCAGCGGCTGCTGCTGACGATTCCGGTGCTGCTCGGCACGTCCGTTATTTCGTTCGGTTTGATGAGCTTGACACCGGGCGATCCGGCAGAGATTATGCTCCGCTCGGGTGGCATCCAGCCTTCGCCCGAGGCCGTCGCAGCCGTGCGCATCCAGATGGGACTGGACGAGCCTGTCTATGTGCAGTACATCCGCTGGCTATGGCGCATGCTGCATCTGAACCTGGGCCTTGCTTACAGCAGCGGCAAGCCGGTGGCGGACGAGCTGCTGGGCCGCTTCCCGGCCACACTGGCTTTGGCAGCCGCTGCCGTTCTCGTGCTGCTGCTGATCGCGCTGCCGCTGGGTGTCGCTTCCGCAATGCTTCCCGGAGGCTGGATCGACCGGCTCGGCCGGGCGGCTGCGATGGTGAGTACCGCCATGCCGGGTTATTGGCTCGGGTTGCTGCTGCTCTACTATGGAGCCGTGAAGCTGAACTGGTTCCCGGTCACGGGAATGGACGGTCTTGGCAGCGTCGTGCTGCCTGCGCTCACCTTGGGCTTCGGGATGGCGGGTACATATATCCGGCTCATTCGCTCGGGGATGCTGGATGCCCTCCGCCAGAGCTATATCCGGTCGGCACGGGCCAGAGGCTTGCGGGAGTCTGTCGTCATCGGCTCGCATGCCCTACGTAATGCGCTGCTGCCGGTGTGGACCCTCTTCGGCATTCACTTCGCTCACTTGCTCGGGGGCGCGGTGGTTGTGGAGACGATCTTCGCCTGGCCGGGCATCGGTAAATTTGCCGTCGATGCGATTCTAATGAAGGACTACATAGCGATTCAAGGCTATGTCCTATTCATGGTCTTGATCGTCGTAGCTGTCAACCTGCTGGTCGATATCGGCTACAAGCTGCTGGACCCGAGAATCCGGCTCGGGAAGGCGTCGTGAGGGGAGGAGATCATATGTCACATACGGCAAGCTTCTGGAGAAAGGCTTCCTTGTGGACGGGAGGCATTATCGTCATGACCGCGGTGCTGGTCGGCTTATTCGCTCCTTACTTGACGCCGACAGACCCGCTGCTCGTCAATATCGAGATCCGGCTGAGCCCGCCTTCGCCCGAGTACCCGCTCGGGACCGACCATCTGGGACGCTCTGTGCTGTCCCGGCTTATTGCCGGGACCCGTGTCTCGCTATTCTATGCGCTGCTGGTTCTTGGAGCGGTGCTGATCATCAGCGTTCCGATCGGGCTGGTGGCCGGTTATGTCGGCGGCCGGACTGATCAAGTGCTGATGCGGATCATCGATATGGTGCTGGCGTTCCCAAGCCTGATTCTGTCGCTGGCAATCGCCGGACTGCTCGGCCCGAGCCTGCGCAACCTGCTGCTGGCCTTCGTGCTGGTCTGGTGGGCCGGGTACGCCCGCATCATCCGCGGAATTGTACTGCAGATCAAGGAGCGGGATTATATCATGGCCGCCCGCGCTTCCGGATCCACACATGCGCAGATCCTGCTGCGTCACATCGCCCGCAATGCGGCCCGGCCGATGCTTGTGCTCGCTTCGATCGAGATCGGCTCCATTCTGCTGTCGATCTCCGGATTATCCTTCCTGGGACTTGGCGCGCAGCCGCCAGCTCCGGAATGGGGCGTTATGCTGAATGACAGCAGGCCGTATATGCAGACCATCCCGCGCCTGATGCTGATGCCCGGGCTGGCGATCATGACGGTGGTCATGGGCTTCAATCTGCTGGGCGAGGGATTGCGCCAACCCGAATCCCAGGACAAGCAGTGGTGACAAGGAGGGGATAGGATGACGAAGAACCAAGCGCTGCTGCGCATCCGGCAGCTGAGCGTACACTTCGGAGCGGGAGAGCGAGCCCCCCGGGCGGTGCAGGAGGTAAGCCTTGACGTGCATGCCGGTGACATCGTTGCGCTGATCGGCGAGAGCGGAAGCGGCAAGTCCGCCACTGCCTTATCCGTCTTCGGCTTGCTCGGCCGTCCCGGCCGCATCGCCGCCGGAGAGATATGGCTGGGCGAAAAGGACCTGCTGCGGATGAAGCCGGGGCAGCTGCGCCGTACCCGGGGGAGGGAGATGGCGATGATCCTGCAGGACCCGGGGAACAGTCTGAATCCGGTGCTGCCGATCGGCACGCAGATGATCGAGACGGTGCGTCAGCACAGGCGCGTCTCCCGGCGGGAGGCCCGGATGATCGCTATCGATCAGCTCGGGCGAGTCGGTCTGCCGGAGCCGGAGGGGCTGCTGCGTCGGTATCCGTTCCAGATCAGCGGCGGCATGTGCCAGCGCGTCATGATCGCGCTGGCACTCGTCTCCGGCGCTCGGCTGCTGATCGCGGACGAGCCGACGACGGCGCTCGACGTGATGATCCAGGCGCAGATACTGGAGGAGCTGGACCGGCTGCGCCGGGAGAGCGGCCTAGCGATCCTGCTCATCACTCATGATCTGGGTGTGGTCGCCGAGAAGGCGGACTTCGTCTACGTGATGAAGGAAGGCCGTATCGTCGAGGCGGGCGACGTTCATCAGATCTTCGAGCGTCCTGCCCATCCATATACCCGGGAGCTGCTGGACAGCCGCTTTCTTCATCGGGATGCTCCGGCTATGGAGCCGCCGGGCGCCTCCATAGCCGGAGAGGAGGTGGAGTATGCTGATCGAAACTCAAGCCCTTACCAAACAATACAGGCACCAGAGGGGGTGGTTATCCCGGGCTGAGGCTGTAACAGCCGTCGATCGTGTTTCCCTGCAGCTCGAGCAGGGGATGACGCTTGGGCTGGTCGGGGAAAGCGGAAGCGGCAAAAGCACGCTGTCCAGGCTGCTGCTCGGCCTGGAGCCGGCCACCTCCGGCCGCATCCTGTACCGGGGAGAGGATATTACCGGCTGGAGCTTCCGGCGCATGCAGCCGCTCCGTGCGAAGATGCAGCTGGTGTTTCAGAACAGCTTCGCTTCCTTCGATCCGCTATTTACCGTGGAGCAGATCGTCGCTGAGCCTCTGTTAAACGGCCCTAAGCTGTCCGCTCAGGAGCGCAGGAACAAGGTGCTGGAGCTGCTAAGCCTGGTGGAGCTGGACCAGCGTTACCTGAAGCGGTACCCGCATGAACTAAGCGGAGGCCAGCAGCAGCGGGTCGGGATCGCCCGCGCCCTCGCGCCGGGGCCGGAGCTGCTCGTCTGCGACGAGCCCTTCTCCAGCCTGGACTTCCCGCTGCGCAAGACGATGCTTGGGCTGCTCCTCAGGCTGAAGAGACAGCTCGGCCTTACGGTTCTGTTTATTACCCATGATCTGTCCCTGGTCTCTGAGCTCTGCGACCGCGTGGCCGTGATGTATCGTGGCCAAGTCGTCGAGACGCTCCCCGGCGGGCAGATTGCCGGGACCTGCACCCATCCGTACACCCGCCAGCTCTGGCAGGCGGTGCCGGTGCAAGCCCCCCGCTATCGGAAGCCTAGAGATTTGCAGATGAAGGAGACCTGATGATGAACGTAAAGAAGCAAAGAAAACACGCTGGTTGGCGCATCGCGCTGGCCGCTGCCCTGGCGCTGGTGCTGCTCTCGGGCTGCACCTCGAACAAACCGGGCCAGGAGCCTGCCGGAGCCCCGGCAGAGGCCAAGCCCGCCTCGGCCGCTCCAGCTCCCGACAAGCAGATTGTGGTCGCGGTCGCGTCCGATCCGGCGCTGGATCAGCTGGATGCAGGCGCGTATAAAGGGTTCATGGAAGCCCACGCGATGGTGTATGACAGCCTCGTCGAATACGGCGAGAAGGGCAAGATCATGCCGTCCCTCGCCAAGTCCTGGGATATCTCGGACGACGGCAAGACGTATACGTTTCACCTGCGGACCGGTGTAGTCTTTTCCGACAAGACGCCGTTCAATGCAGCAGCCGTGAAGTTTTCGTTCGAGCGCTGGTATAAAAATCCGGCCAACGCGTCGCTGAATGTCGCCAAGAAGCTCAGGGACATTCAGGTGGTCGATGACGCCACAATCCTCTTTACGTTCGACAGCGCGTATTATCCGCTGCTGACCGAGCTTACCTTTGCCCGCCCGGTTCGGATCATCAGCCCGTCGGCCGTGGAGCCTGCTGGCGACCCGAACGGCCAGTTCAAGAAGCCGGTCGGCACAGGCGCATGGATGGTCGACAGCTACAAGAAGGATCAGGAGGGCGTGCTGGTCCGCAATCCGAACTACTGGGGCCAGGCTCCGCTGCTGTCCAAGATCGTGCTGAAGGTCATCCCGGATGCGCAGTCTCGTGTGCTGGCGCTGCAGAGCGGGGCGGTCGACATCTCTGGCGGCCAATCCGGCAAGGTGCCCCTGGATAATCTGGCGATGCTGAAAGCCGACGCCAAGCTGTCCGTCCCGCAGACCCCAGGGACGAGCTCGCACTTCCTGATTTTCAACTATAATCAGCCGCTGCTGCAAAATGTGAAGGTACGCCAAGCGATTAACCTCGCGATCGATAAGAGGAGCATCGCCGCCAAGCTGCTCGGAGGTACGGGGGCTGAGGCTCAAGGCTTGTTCCCGCTGACCGTTCCCTATGTGACGGAAAACAATAACAAATGGTACGGCTACGACGCCGCTCAGGCTAAGAAGCTGCTGCAAGAAGCTGGATATACCGATGCTGCGGGCAAAGGCATCGTCGAGAAGGACGGCAAGCCGCTGGAGCTGCGCCTCGTCCTGCAGCAGACAGAGTTCCCGGAGTGGAAGCCGATTGCGGAGTATGTGCAATCCAAGCTTAAGGAAGTCGGCATTAAGCTGAATCTGCAGGTGCTGGAATCCAATGCGTACTATGATGCCCTATGGAAGAATAAGGAGTACGATCTGATCATCTACCGGACGTATTCCGATGCCTATAACCCGCATGCGTTCCTAATGTCGCTGTTCCACCAAACCGGCGATACGCCGGCGGTTGCCTGGTCGGACAAGACGTTGGAGACGCTGATCGACGAGGCGGTCGCCTCGACGGATACGGGACAACGCCAGGCGAAGTACGATGCCTGGTTCGCCAGGGCGCGGGAAGAGGCCATCTATGTCCCGCTCTATTATCCGGACGATTTGTATACCGTCAACAAGCGGGTTCAGAACTTCAAGCTCGGCTACACGACCTATGCGCCGGTGCCCTGGAACCAGCTGGACGTGTCCAAGTAACGTGCTTGCTGATAATTTTCCCATCATTTTCTATAGGAATGGAGCCTAGAATCGATGCAGCTCAAAGACATCTCCCGGTATTGGACCTCGTCGTCTGCCGGGTATAACAAGGTCGTGCAGACGCAGGTTCGCAGCCGAAAGACGGTACAGCTCTGGAAGTCGCTGCTGCTGGAGGGGCTAGGGACGAAACGGTCTCAGCGCGTGCTCGATGTAGGCACGGGACCCGGTTTCTTCTCCCTGCTGCTGTCAGAGATGGGGCATCATCCAACCGCCGTAGATGCTTCGCCCGGTATGGTCGAGACGGCGGCCCGTAATTTCCTGGAGGCGGGGCTGGACATCCCGGTTTACGAAGGGGATGCACGCCGAGCGTGACGCTTCGCTCGACGCGGTCGTCTGCCGGGATGTCGTCTGGACGCTTCCCGATCCGGCCCGTGCCTACGCGGAATGGTTCCGCGTATTGAAGCCGGGCGGAACCCTGGTCGTATTCGACGGCGATTACTTGTACAAGGAGCCGGAAGGCCTGCTGTACCGGCTGTGGTATGCGTTGTCCTGGACGCTCATTCTGCTGACGGAGTGGCGGGTCCGCAGGCGGACGAGCAAGGATCAGCCGGCGCTCGGCGAGCTGCCCTTCGTCCAGGTACTCCGCCCGGAGGCGGATGAGACCGCACTTCGGCAGGCGGGCTTTACGATCAGGGAGATCCGGCGTAACTTTATTCCGGGCTACAAGTGGTCCCTGAACTATCTGAAATACGGATGCCAGACCGGCGTCCGCTTTATGATCATAGCCAAAAAGGAGCTGTCAGCATGAGTGTAAGAGGAGAGATGCAGACGTATTGGGAGGGCGAGGCGCAGCTGTACGGAGAGGGTATCCGCAAGGAGCTGCAGGGCTTCGAGAGAAAGGCTTGGAAGGAGCTGATCCTGGAGCACGCTCCCGGACAGGACAAGCTTGATGTGTTGGACATTGGCTGCGGGCCGGGCTTCTTCTCGATCATTCTGGCTGAGGAGGGACACCGGGTCACGGGCATCGATTGCACGGATAATATGCTGGCCGAAGCGCGGGGACATGCGGAGGAAGAGGGCGTCCAGGTCGCCGAGTTCCGCAAGATGGATTCGCACCGGATGGAATTCGAGGACGAGCAGTTCGATCTGATCGTCTGCCGGAATCTGACCTGGACGCTGGACGATCCGGCATCCGCGTATGCCGACTGGCACCGGGTGCTGCGCAAGGGCGGACGCCTGCTGATCTTCGATGCGAACTGGAACCGCCATCTGGTGGATGAGGATATGCGTCGGCAGCATGAAGAAGACTTGCAGGCCTACGTGGAACGCGGCTTTGGCGAGCCTCCGCAGCATGTCGACTGGGAGGAGTCCGACCGGTTAAGCCGGCTATTGCCGCTGACGCATGAATGGCGGCCGGCCTGGGATGTGCAAGTGCTGAACAAGCTTGGTTTCGCGGAGGTATGGACGGCCGAAAACCTGAACGAACGCATATTGGATGAGCGCCAACAGGTGCTGAGCCGGTCCACGCCGGTCTTTATGGTCGGCGCGCAGAAGTAACCGCCATAATAGTGTCAGAAGAAAATAAACGGTTAGACTGAAAATAAAGTATTTTCTTAATGCTTAGGTTAAGATAAGTCCTCTGTTTTAGAACTACATGTTACCCGCGTACGTTCTTTAATTAGTAATTGGAAATGGAATATAATGAGGAGGACGTAGCCCAAGCGAAGGCGCGGAAGCGTCCTTTTTATTGATCTAACGGGCAATTTAGTTATATCAATTTTCTTTGTAATAATTGGTCTATATAATTAGGGAGGGGAAAAGAAATGGGTATAAGATTAGCAACTAAAAATGAACTCCAATGGGTAAATGAACAGTATCAGAAAATAGGCTTTGTGCCGAGTAATTTAGAAAGTGAAACAATTGCAATAGTTACACATAAGGATAAATTTGCAGGAGTTGGAAGGATTGTTTATCTTAATGAAAAAGAGGCTGAAATTGGCGGTATATATATATTGGATGAGTTCAGAGGACTATCGCTTGCAAATGAGTTAGTTGATTACTTGGTAAAGGAAACTAAAAAAAATAATTTAAAAGAAGTGTACTGTCTACCATTTGAAGAGTTAAAGCATTTTTATGGAAAATTTGGTTTTGGAGAATTTGACTATGAGGGCAAACAAATTAACAATCATATACTAAAGAAGTTTCAATGGTGTTTAGACAACTATGAAAAGAAGGTTTTATTACTTAAATTATAATACTTCTTCTTCAAGCAACGGGGAACGTTTGTTCAATAAATAGGCTTTTACCACTTTTGAGAACATGCTAAAATACCTTAATACCAGTCTTACACTGCCTTACACTGAACATAAATAGCCCATTGCATGTAAAATTGGAAATAAGAAGCTTCCAAATTACAGTGATGGGCTCATTTACATTTTTCTAAGCGCTACACTACATTAGACTGACGTGGGCGTTAAGCTAACGGGCAGGATAGTTGCAACCGTCGATGATGGAACAAACAAAGCAATGGGCAATCGCTCGAAGCTCCCATCATTTATCAGTCCGGCCATTTCGTACACGTTGATACTGGCGTTCCCGATCGAACCTCCTCCAACCGAGGGAATCATGTTGGTTTATCGTCGGCGTTATTTTACTTAAATACCACTTGACTGGAGAACAATTAAGGGCTAGTATAATGTCAGTCACCACTGACAGTCATAATTGCGTATTCTACAGAAAGGGAGCTGATCATGCGCCAAAATAAGCAAGGGACAGCGGAGAAATTGATACGTGCTGCGGTCGATTTGATTTCGGAGAAAGGCTATAACGGCGTCACGACGCAAGAAATCGCCAATGCCGCAAACTTAAGCGAAAAAACGCTCTTTCGACATTTCGGAAGCAAGCAAAAATTGCTTGAAACCTCCCTCGAACGATTTCAGTATGCCGAAGAGATGCGAATATTCTTCAGCGAGCAGCTTTTGTGGGAGTTAGAAAATGATCTCCTATCCATAAGCAAAAAATATCATGACATCATGAACCGCGACCGAAAATTAATACAAATCGCCATAAAAGACGAGGTCCATATTCCGGGCTTTAAAGAACGTCGATTGCAACATCCTCGCCAATTGTTGACGTTACTGACAGATTATTTGATTACCATGAATGAAAAAGGAAAAATAGTTTGTTCGAACCCCACCATGCAAGCATTCACGTTCATGATGGCGCAATATGGCGCGTTTATTAATGATTTGGAAGCCGGGAACAACTATCCTGGTATCAGTCTCAAACAGTTCATACAAGAGAATGTAAAGATCTTCGTCAGGTCTTTGACCATCTCTTCCCCAAGCACACCGTAAAAAGGAGCTGTAGAAGAAATGATGAACGAGGAAGTTTCCGCCTTTATCGAAAAACTTAATCAACCATGGCAAATCGAAGTCAGCAACCGACTTCGCCAGCTGGTACATCAATTCATTCCGGAAGCCGAAGAACGCATTCAATACAAAAAGCCCCATTTTCTGAAAAATGGGCATTATGCGGCGGTTATTTCACCATCGAAAGATGCTATCGCATTCATGATTATGAATGCATCCGGCCTTACGTTTCCGAAAGGATTTGAAGGGCCTGACGAGAGGAAATGGCTAAAAATCCGCAAAGAGGATACACCCGATTACGATCTGCTGGCGAATCTGCTGGTTCAGGCTTCCAGCAAACTGTAGCATTGACGGATTGTTGGTACATTCACAATTATATTGCGGGGTGTAAGCACCCTTCCAAAACAAGGAGGATTCACGTGAGCAGCATTCCGAACCAATCGTTTGAAATCGCATTTACGCGTGTATTCGATAGCCCTCGCGAACTTGTTTTTAAAGCATGGGCGGAGCCGGAGCATTTTGCGAAATGGTGGGGACCAAAGGGGTTTTCTCTCGAAGTCGTCAAAATGGATGTTCGACCAGGCGGCATGTTTTTAGGTTATCAGACGTCTCCCGACGGGAGTCACGTCATGTGGGGGAAATTTACCTATCAAGAGGTAGTCGCACCCGAGAAAGTGGTTTTTATCCAATCCTTTTCCGATGAGCAAGGCAACACGATCCGAGCGCCTTTTAACGCGAATTGGCCTCTTGAAATTATGAATGTCATCACACTCGAAGAAAACGACGGGAAAACTACCTTGACGCTGAAAGGCGGCCCTCTGAATGCATCCGTCGAGGAGCAAGCGGCCTATGACGGTATGGCGCCAATGCTTAAACAAGGCCTCGAAGGTACTTTCGATCAACTCGCCGACTACCTGGCTAGCCAGAAATAAATTGCGATATAAGAAGGTTGGTAATATTTTAACATTCTCGTGTGAGAATTCTTATTTCTTAACAAACGGGTACGTTAGCTCAATGATGGCAGCGGTAGTCTAAGACTTTATTTTCGAGTCCTAGACCGCCGCTGTTTCATTTTGCATGGTCAGTCTAATACTTAAATCTTGAAAGCTTACAAAAACTCACTTTATTTCTCCGTATTTATCAAGCACTCAAGTCTAATGTAGTGTAGTGCTTATGAAAAGTAAACAAGCCCATAACCGTATTTGGAAGTAAATTAATTTTCCAATTTATAAGGGTATGGGCTCTCTTTGCTCCTAAATAAGGCAGTGTAGGTTCTTA
>NZ_JBBPCC010000023.1:0-141689 GCF_038070315.1 Paenibacillus filicis
GAGGCGCCGATCGTCGGGCCGTGCTCGCGCGCATGTGCAGCGAGCTGGAGGAAGCCCGCGCGCGCGGCGAGCGTACGGGAGCGCTGCTGCTTGGCGCCGCCCCGGAGCACGCCGCGGGGCAGGACGCCGCAGAGCCGCTGCCCGCGGACTACGTCGCGGTATGCGGGAGCACAGGCGACCTGGAGTCGGTCGCCCGCGGGCTGTACGGAGCACTCCGCTCGTTCGATGAAGCGGAGTCGACCTTCATCGTGGCAGAGGCCTGCCCGGAGGAAGGCATCGGCGAAGCCGTCATGAACAGGCTGCGCAAGGCCGCCGCCGGGCGCGTGATCTCCGTGTAGATACGCAGGAATCCTTCTTCAACCGCATCATCTCCGTGTAGCCGCTCGGCATCTCCTGCGTCCGCCTCCGGCCTGTCCGCGAAGTAAGACATGTTTCCGTCTTGTCCCGCATAGCTTGGTTAAGAGTGGGACAGGGAGGTAGAGAGGCATGGACGTGGCAGCACCGATGGTGTGGGGGCAGATCATTTCGATCGGCTTGCTGGCCCTAGCCCTCGGACTAGATGCTTTATCGCTCGGTCTGGGTATCGGCATGCGCGGAATTCGCAAACGTGACATTGCTTTGATCAGCTTCATTATCGCGCTATTTCATGTGCTCATGCCCCTGGCAGGGCTCTGGATGGGCGGGTATATCAGCCTGATGCTGGGCAAGGTGGCGACCGCTTGCGGAGGCGTGCTGCTGTTATTGCTTGGCGGCCATATGGTGGTCAACACACTGCGCAAGGAAGAGTCCGCAGGCTATAACCCCAGCACGCTATGGGGGATGCTGCTGCTTGCCTTCAGTGTGAGTGTGGACTCCTTCTCGGTCGGCATCTCCCTCGGGATGTTCTCGGGCGATGTGTGGCTGACCGTCTTGATGTTCGGCGCCGCGGGCGGGCTGATGTCCGTAGCGGGCTTGCTGCTCGGGCGACGGGTCGGGAGCTGGATAGGTGAGTACGGCGAGGCGCTCGGAGGCGTGATTTTAGTGGGGTTTGGCATCCATTTTTTGCTATAGGCCTGAGCGGTATCCATATTTGTGCGAAAATGAGGTAAAATACAAATAAGGCTGAGTCCATCACCAAGAAAGCGGGGAGTAGATGATGAAACGTTTATTATTCGTCTGTACAGGCAATACGTGCCGCAGTCCCATGGCTGAAGGGCTCATGCGCAGCATCGCCGCCCGGGAGGGACTGGCTGGTTTGGAGATCCGCTCCGCGGGCGTAGCGGCTTACCAGGGAGTGCCCATATCCGATCATGCGGCTTCCGTGCTGCGGGCTAGGGGAGCCGAGCCGGTCTCCGGCTCGACGGCGCTGTCGCAGCAGCTGGTCGAATGGTCCGATCTGGTCCTGACGATGACCTCCAGCCATAAGCGGCATACGATCCAGCTGTATCCGGCTTCCGTGGACAAGGTGTTTACACTTAAGGAATACGTGCAAGCCGATCCGGAGGGTGAACAGAGGCTGGCGGAGCTGGAAAGCCTGCTCAGCGAGCTTCAGCTCAAGCAGGCCTTGGGAGAATCCATTGGCGATGAGGAACGACGCCGCTTGTCTGCCCTGCAGCAGCAGCAGAGCTCCCCGGATATCGAAGATCCGTTCGGCGGGTCAATTCGGCATTACCAGAGCAGTGCGGACGAGATTGAGCAATGCCTCCACCTGCTGGCAGCCAAGCTTAAACGGGAGAGCTGATGGATGCGAATCTGCTTGTCAGCGAGTAGATCGTACCCCTGGAAAACTCGGGCTTTACACGTATCCTAGAATCAGATATGATGAAATTAATGAACAAGACCCGGTGTAACTGGCGACGAGTGGAACCAACCACAATGGAGCATCGGGACATACGGCCGGTCGCCTGGGCAAAGAGCAGCATTCGTGGAGAGCATTCCGCGTGTGTCATGCTCTTTTTTCGTTTTTGCCGTCGCGGTTTTAGGTTATAATGAGATCGACAATAGCGAGGAGGCGAAAGAAAACTATGAAAATTGCAATGGGCGCAGATCATGCGGGATACCGGCTAAAGGATGAGCTGAAGCCGTTTATTGAATCGCTCGGTCACGAGGTCGTCGACTATGGTTGCAACTGTGCGGATTCCGTCGATTACCCGGATTATGCCCTCAAGGTTTGTGAAGAGGTTGTGTCAGGGGGCGCTGATAAAGGCATCCTGATCTGCGGTACGGGAATCGGCATGACGATCGCTGCCAATAAGGTCCCGGGCATCCGCTGTGCGCTAGTCAACGATCTGTTCTCGGCAAAGGCAACGCGCGAGCATAACGATTCGAACGTGCTTTCGCTGGGTGAACGCGTTGTCGGGCCAGGAGTTGCCCAGGAGATCGTCAAGATCTGGCTGGAAACCGAATTTTCGAATGGAGAGCGTCACCTGGGCCGTATCGGCAAAGTGAAGGCGCTGGAAGATAAATACGCGATTCATCCGTAACAGACCTTGCAGAGGTCTATGTGAAGGAGGAGAGCCTATGGAAGAGCTGCCCTTGCAGAACAGGTCAGACGGACAAGTAACGAGCCTGGACATGCAGGCGATCCGTGAAGGGGCCGAGACCGTGCTGCGCGAGCTGGCAGCAGCTGGCCAGCTGGAAGCCGGCCAGCTCGTGGTCATCGGCACAAGCACAAGCGAAGTGCTGGGCCGTCACATCGGCACCTCCGGCAGCGAAGCGGTAGCGGTTAGTCTGTATGCTGCTGTAGACGCCGTCCGGCAGGAGGTAGGCTTCTACCCTGTGTTCCAATGCTGCGAGCACTTGAACCGGGCGCTTGTGCTTAACCGTGAGGCGATGCAGCGTTACGGACTGGAGCAGGTTAGCGTCGTGCCGGTGCCGAAGGCCGGCGGCTCTATGGCCGCCTACGCCTACAAGCACCTACAGGATGCGGTCGTCGTGGAGACCGTGCAGGCCCATGCGGGCATCGATATCGGGGGGACGCTGATCGGCATGCATCTGAAGCGGGTTGCGGTGCCGTTCAGGCCGTCCGTCCGGCAGATCGGGGAAGCGCATGTACAGGCTGCCTTAACCCGGCCCAAGCTGATTGGCGGAGCGAGGGCCGTGTATGCGGCCGAGCAGCAGCCGTCAGAAGAGCATTGTGATTAGTACGTATCATAACCAACCATACATTCGAATGCGGGAGGAATTTTATCATGGACTTTTTGCGTAAACAAGATCCGAAAATCGTAGAGGCAATGAACCTGGAGCTGGGCCGTCAACGCAACAATATCGAATTGATCGCGTCTGAGAACTTCGTCAGCCAAGCCGTACTGGAAGCCATGGGTACTGTATTGACGAACAAATATGCAGAAGGCTATCCGAGCAAACGTTACTATGGCGGATGTGAGCATGTGGACATCGTCGAAGATATCGCACGTGACCGTGCGAAGGAACTGTTCGGCGCCGAGCATGCCAACGTCCAGCCGCATTCCGGCGCGCAAGCCAACATGGCTGTATACCTCGCCGCACTCAAGCCTGGAGACACGGTACTCGGTATGAACCTGGCCCATGGCGGCCACTTGTCTCACGGCAGCCCGGTTAACGCATCCGGTATTCTGTACAACTTCGTCGCTTACGGCGTAACGGAAGCCGAAGGACGCATCGACTATGATGATCTGCGTAAGGCAGCATTCAAGCACAGACCGCGCCTGATCGTAGCTGGCGCCAGCGCATACTCCCGTACGATCGATTTCGAAGCTATCGGCAAAATTGCCAATGACGTAGGCGCTTTGTTCATGGTCGACATGGCCCATATCGCGGGCTTGGTCGCTGCCGGTCTGCACCCGAATCCGGTTCCGTACGCTCACTTCGTGACGACGACAACACACAAAACGCTTCGCGGTCCGCGCGGCGGTCTGATCCTCTGCAAAAAGCCATGGGCGGCAGCGATCGACAAGGCCGTATTCCCAGGTACCCAAGGCGGCCCGCTGATGCATATCATTGCAGCCAAAGCCGTAGCACTGGGCGAAGCTCTGCAGCCTGAGTTCAAAGTCTATGCGCAAAACGTTATCAATAACGCCAAAGCACTAGCTGAAGGCCTGGCAGCCGAAGGCATCAACCTCGTCTCCGGCGGTACGGACAACCACTTGATACTGATCGACCTCCGCAGCTTGAATATCACAGGTAAAGAGGCTGAGCATCTGCTGGATGAAGTCGGCGTAACGGTTAACAAAAATGCAATTCCTTACGACCCGGCGAAGCCGATGGTCACGAGCGGTATCCGCGTCGGTACACCGGCTGCAACGGCCCGCGGCATGAACGAGGAAGCGATGAAAACCATCGCGCAAATCATTGCCCTGACGCTGAAAAATCCAAAAGACGAAGCCGTACTCAGCAAGGTGCGCGGCATGGTTCAGGAATTGACTTCCCAATATCCTCTATACCCTGGACTTGGATATTAATCCATAAAAAGGTTGACCAAGACACCGGTGCTCGGATCTGCGAGCACTGGTGTCTTTTCTTCGTAATCGAGTGCTGGAGCTGAAGTCAGTTATTGTTCCACGTGGATCAAAATGAATAATGTATGTATATTTTTTGCCCCAGGTGGGATAAGCGGGCACAGTTGTGGTATAATAGACAAGATTTGGCGTAAAATGCTTTGCCGCCTATCTATCAGCTTACTGATAGGCTTTATAGCGGCCTGCAGACACGCTTGAAGCACATGCAGACGGCTGTTGCGGCCGCTTGCGGGACTGGCTTGCAGGGAAGTCTATTCCTTCATCCGAAGCCCGCAGCCAAGCAGGACAAGCCTATATTTTTACCGTATACAGGGGGAGCCAGGCATGGGAAAAGTGTTCGTTTGCGATCATCCGCTCATACAACACAAATTGACGTACATAAGGGATGAACATACAAATACGAAGGATTTTCGCGAGCTCGTCGACGAAGTAGCTACGCTCATGGCTTACGAAATTACCCGCGATATTCCGCTTCAGAAGGTAGAGGTCCGCACGCCTGTCACAACGGCTGAATGCCGAGTGATCTCCGGCCGGATGCTCGGATTGATTCCGATTCTAAGAGCCGGACTCGGTATGGTGGATGGGATCTTGAAGCTCGTACCGGCTGCGAAGGTCGGACACATCGGCTTGTACCGCGATCCGGAAACGCTGGAGCCTGTCGAGTATTACGCCAAGTTGCCTACAGACGTACTGGAGCGGGAACTGATCGTAATCGATCCGATGCTGGCTACCGGAGGCTCGGCCAATGCGGCCATTACGGCGCTCAAGAACCGCGGCTGTACCCAAATGAAGCTGATGTGCCTGATCGCGGCGCCGGAAGGCGTACAGGCCGTGCAGGAGGCCCATCCTGACGTAGATATTTATGTAGCTGCCATCGACGATTACCTGGATGATCATGGCTACATCGTACCGGGACTTGGCGATGCCGGAGACCGGTTGTTCGGCACGAAATAATTAACGGCCAGAGAAGGAGGCTCCTAAACCATGGCGAAGACGAAGATTATGACGATTTTCGGGACAAGACCCGAAGCGATAAAAATGGCACCATTGGTCAAGGAGCTGGAGAAGCACCCGGATGAGATTCAATCGCTCGTCTGCGTGACGGCGCAGCACCGGCAGATGCTGGACCAAGTGCTGGATATTTTCAAGATTAAGCCGGATTACGATCTGGACGTGATGAAGGACCGCCAGACGCTCAACGAGATCACGATCCGCGTGCTGCAGGGTCTTGATCCGATCTTCCGCGAAGAGAAGCCGGATATGATTCTAGTTCACGGGGATACCTTGACGACCTTCCTGGCCAGCTATGCCGCGTTCATGCAGCAGATTCAGGTAGGTCACGTGGAAGCGGGACTGCGTACCTGGAACAAGCTGTCGCCATTCCCTGAGGAGATGAACCGCCAGCTGACCGGCGTGATTTCCGATCTTCACTTTGCACCGACTGGCTGGTCGGCAGGCAATCTGATCAAGGAAAACAAGTCGGAGGCGAGCATCTTTATTACGGGCAATACGGTTACGGATGTATTCGACTACACCGTCCAGAAGGAGTTCAGCCACCCTATGCTCGACTGGGCCAAGGGCAAGCGGCTCGTATTGATGACCGCGCACCGCCGGGAATCGCAGGGAGAGCCTCACCGGCAGGTCTTCCGCGCTGTCCGCCGCCTGGCCGACGAGTTCGAGGACATTGCGATCGTGTACCCGGTTCACCTAAGTCCGGCTGTCAGAGAACCGGCTTATGAGCTTCTGGGCGGGCACGACCGGATCAAGCTGATCGAGCCGCTCGACGTGTTCGAATTCCATAACTTCTATCCGCATGCTCATCTGATTCTGACGGATTCGGGAGGCTTGCAGGAGGAGGCGCCGTCGTTCGGCGTACCGGTACTGGTGCTGCGCGAGACGACAGAGCGTCCGGAAGGCATCGAAGCGGGCACACTGGAGCTTGTCGGAACGGATGAGAACAAGGTTTATGAAAGAGCCCGTGCACTGCTCAGCGACAGCGCTCTGTATGAGCGGATGAGCCGTTCGGCCAATCCGTACGGAGACGGCAAAGCGTCCGCGAGAATTGTCGAAGCGATTCTTTATCACTTCGGACACCGATCGGAAAGGCCCCAAACTTTCCAACCGTGACAATCTGATGACAAACGCTACAGCGTACAGTTGCACTGTTTGGTTTTGAACCCGGAAAAACCTTGATGTAGCTAGGTTTTTGTGATTATTGTCATAGAAAAAATGCCAGCTTATACAATTGACAAAGAACACATGGCTTAGATAAAATATATGAGGATTGTAAAGGGTATCACTATGAAAATCGATCTGAATAATCAGCCTTGGCGTGCAGCTGCTTTAGTCGGAGCATTGGGCGTAGATGTCGCAGTTTGTACAACAGCGGGCTATCTGGCTGGCAGCTGGGCAGGCAGTCATTTGGGTAATGAGAAGGCGTGGTTGCTTGGCGGCCTCTTGACAGGCCTCTTCCTCGGAATCGTGACTGCCATTCTGGTCATCAAAAAAGTACTGGAAGACCAGGGGGAATAATATGAGAGACCAGATGAAGTCGATTATTCGAGCCGCCTTGTTTTTATCCTCAGCCCTCTTGCTTGCCGGAGTATTCCTACCAGCTTACCGCACGCATTTCAGCGGATTTATGCTGGGCACATGGATTAGCGTGCTCAACGGATGGATGCTTATGATTAAAATCGAGGCACTCGCTGCCAAGGTGTTGGACGTGGATTTTGCGAACAAGCCTAACAAGCGGGTTAATATGGGGTTTATATCCCGAATCAGCATGGCTATTCTTGGAGTCATGGTGGCCGTGAAGATGCCTCATTTATTTCATATAGCAAGTACTATCGCTGGAGTTGCCTTTGCGCCAGCAGCTGTGTTTCTAAGAGCATTCTTATTCAGAAGTGCCAAATGAGTTGTTCACTACGTGGAAAGGAGGGGATAGCAAGTGCATGATTTTGCGATACTGCAATTAGGTAGCTTGAATATTGATATATCGACTTTTTTGTCGATCATCGTATCTTGTGTAATCGTGTTCATTGTAGCTCGCTTGTCGGTCAGGAATTTGTCGGTCGCCAATCCGTCCAAGATGCAGAACTTTATGGAATGGGTTGTGGAATTCGTACACAATACCATTGCGAGCACCATGCCGCTTCACAGAGCGAAGCACTTCGTTACACTCGGTTTGACCCTGATTCTATTCATCTTTGTATCTAACCTGCTGGGCTTGCCTTTCGGGGTTGTCACGGAGCATGAAAAGCCATTGTCATTATTTGGGCAGACCATCGTTTCACAGGACATGATAGATGCAGCGAATGCTCATGCCAAAGACGGGGAAAAGGAGAGCGGCCATCACGGAGTTGTCTTAGGCTGGTGGAAATCGCCTACAGCAGATGTAGGTGTAACCTTCGGACTTGCCTCCATCGTGTTTGTATTGATTCATGTTCTCGGCCTTACGATGAACAGGAAACATTACTTGAAACACTATTTTGAACCGTACTGGTTTTTCTTTCCGTTGAATGTCATCAAGGAGCTTTCCAAACCGCTTACTCTCGGTCTGCGTCTCTATGCCAACATCTTTGCCGGGGAAGTTTTGATTGGAACGATTCTAATGGCCGGTGTGTACGGTACTCCTCTGCTTGCCGCATGGCAAGGGTTTAGTATTTTCGTAGGCGCTATTCAAGCGTTCCTGTTCACGGTCCTGACCATGGTTTATATTTCTCAAGCTACTGTACATCACGGTGATGATCACCACTAAACAGATGCTTCACAATGGTTATTAGCGCATCCGCTCATGAGTATGAGCCGGATGGGTTTAAAGCAATAGCTTATATCGAATAAAACGATAATATCGAGGAGGATTTACAAATGGAATTTTTGGCAGCAGCAATCGCAATTGGTTTGTCCGCATTCGGCGCAGGTATCGGTAACGGTATGATCGTAAGCAAGACGGTAGAGAGCATCGCACGCCAGCCTGAGCAAAAAGGTACTCTGCAAACGACAATGTTTATCGGTGTTGGTATCGTCGAGGTTGTTCCGATCATCGGTGTCGTTCTTGCGTTCCTGATTTTCTTCGGAGCTTAATTTTTATAGGGTCAAGGTTTGGCGCGGCAGGTATTCCTACCTTCCACGCCTTCATTTTGCTTAGTACTAGCGAAAGGAGTGGCTTAGGTGAGTTTACATTGGGAAAACTTTGTGTTTGCGATCGTTGCTTTCGCGGCTCTTTACTTTCTCTTGAATAAATATGCATTTGGTCCTTTGCTGGGCGTTATGGAAGAAAGAAGGAAGCTGATAGCTGGGCAAATCGAGTCTGCTGAGAAAAATCGCCTGGAGGCTGACCGACTTTTGGCAGAGCAGCAAAAGGCTCTGCAGGACGTGCGCGGCGAAGCGAGGGAGATTATCGAGCTTGCTAAGGCATCCAGCAAGAAACAAAGCGAAAGCATCATTGAACAGGCTAAAGAAGAAGCTGCTCGTCTGAAGGATGGCGCTCTTCGCGATATTGAAGATGAGAAGAATAAAGCAATCTCCGCGCTTCGCAGCCAAGTGAGCGCGATGTCCGTTATGATCGCTTCGAAGATTATCGAGAAGCAGGTTGACGAGAAATCGCAATCTCAGTTGGTTGAGCAATACCTCAAAGAGGCGGGGAGCAAACAATGAGCAAGGACACCGTTGTAGCCAAAAGGTACGCGAAGGCCTTGTTTGAAATTGCGAAGGAGCAACAAGCTGAGCAACAGATTGAGCAGGAATTGAACGCAGTTCTTGCCGCTGTCCAGTCTAATGCCGACTTCCATAGGCTGCTGGTGCATCCGGCTCTGGATGCCGATGCGAAGAAAAAGCTTGTGGACGATGTGTTCGGCGGCTCCATCTCCGATACGGTCCGGAATACGATTAAACTATTGGTCGACAACGGACGCGAGTCGCAGCTGGTTTCGTTGATCAGCTACTATACGACGATCTCGGACGAAGCTGCCGGCAAAGCGAAGGCGGTTGTGTACTCGCCGCAAGCGCTGTCTGAGGCGGAAGTCAAGAGCATTGAGTCTACCTTCACTCAAGTAACAAGCAAACAAATCCGGGTGGAATCGGTTATCGATAAAAGTTTGCTCGGCGGTATTCAAATCCGCATCGGCGACCGTCTGTACGACGGAAGCTTGTCCGGCAAGCTGAAGCGTTTGGAAAAAGCCTTGAATCAATCACAAGCACTGTAGATAGGGGTGAGACGTTTGAGTATCAAGCCTGAAGAAATCAGCACATTGATTAAACAGCAGATTGAAAATTATAAATCGGAAATTCAAGTGGTTGACGTAGGTACAGTTATTCAGGTCGGTGACGGTATCGCCCGTGCACACGGTCTGGAGAACGTTATGGCCGGCGAACTTCTTGAGTTCCCGAACGGCGTACTCGGTCACGCCTTCAACCTGGACGAAAGCAACGTCGGTATCGTTATTCTCGGGCCGTACACGGATATCCGTGAAGGCGACCAGGTTAAGCGTACAGGCCGCATCATGGAGGTTCCTGTAGGTGAAGAGCTTCTCGGCCGCGTCGTGAACGCTCTGGGTCAGCCTGTTGATGGCAAAGGCCCGATCAACACGACATCGTTCCGTCCGATCGAATCCCCGGCTCCAGGCGTTATGGCCCGTAAATCGGTTCATGAGCCTATGCAAACCGGTATCAAAGCGATCGATGCGATGATTCCTGTCGGCCGCGGCCAGCGGGAATTGATCATCGGCGACCGTCAAACGGGTAAAACCGCGATCGCCATCGACACGATCATCAACCAAAAAGGCAATGGCGTAAAGTGCATCTATGTCGCCATCGGTCAAAAGCAGTCGACGGTTGTCGGCGTAGTCGAGCAGCTGCGTAAAGCAGGCGCCCTGGATTACACGATCGTCGTTACCGCTTCGGCTTCCGAGCCGTCCCCAATGCTGTGGCTGGCTCCTTATGCAGGCTGCGCGATGGGCGAATACTTTATGTACAAAGGCGAACACGTCCTCATCGTATACGACGACTTGTCCAAGCAAGCCGCCGCTTACCGTGAGATGTCCCTGTTGCTCCGCCGTCCTCCGGGCCGGGAAGCTTATCCGGGTGACGTATTCTACCTGCACTCCCGTCTTTTGGAGCGCGCAGCCAAGCTGAGCGATGAGCTCGGTGGTGGTTCATTAACCGCTCTGCCGTTCATCGAAACACAAGCGGGCGACGTATCCGCTTATATCCCAACGAACGTGATCTCGATCACGGACGGTCAAATTTTCCTTGAGGCTGACCTGTTCTACTCCGGTCAACGTCCGGCGGTTAACGTCGGTATCTCCGTATCCCGGGTAGGTGGCTCCGCTCAGACGAAAGCGATGAAGAAGGTTGCCGGTACGCTTCGCGTAGACTTGGCTCAATACCGCGAGCTCGCGGCGTTTGCCCAATTCGGCTCCGACCTTGACAGAGCTACGCAAACCCGTCTGAACCGCGGTGTGCGTACATTGGAAATTTTGAAGCAAGGCGTGAACCAGCCGTTGTCCCTGGAGCGTCAAGTCGCTTCCCTGTACACGGTTGTCAAAGGTCACCTTGACGATCTGCCGGTGCAGGACGTTACACGTTTCGAAGCCGAGTTCCTCGGATTCCTCGACTCGAGCCGTTCGGAAATCCTGAACAGCATCCGCGATACGAAAGATCTGACTGCGGATAACGAGAAGGCATTGACCGACGCTATTCAACAGTTCAAAAAGGGCTTCGCCCGTTCTGAATAGGTTCATCCGGCCGGGCTTCTCGGCATTGATCAGACGATGAAGCTCGGCCAGCTCCACTTGAAGCTTGGGAACTGGCTTTTCCCTCCGGATGACGGACAGAGGCGACAGCGCCATGCGGCCGGTTCGGGCAGGCGAGAGGCCTCGAAAGAGAGGTGAGCAAGTATGGCAAAAGGGATGCGCGAAATTAAGCGTCAAATCAAGTCAACCCAGAACACGAAGCAAATCACGAAGGCGATGGAGATGGTTTCGGCAGCGAAGCTGCGCCGCTCTCAGTTAGCCGCTGAGGCAGCAAGGCCTTATGCGGATAAACTGAAGGAAGTGGTGGCCAGCATCGCGGCAGGAACCAAGGGTGTGAAGCACCCGATGCTGCAAAGCCGTGAGGTGAAGAAGACCGGCTATCTGGTCATCACATCGGATCGGGGCCTCGCCGGCGGTTACAACGCCAACGTATTGCGTAAAGTGGTCAATGAAATCAACGAGAAGCATAAATCGACGAGCGAATATACGATTTTTGTAATCGGACGCAAGGGACGGGACTACTTCAGCAAACGGAACATGCCGATTTCGGAAGAAGTAACCGGATTGCCGGATGCCGTTCAATTCTCGGATATCAAGACAATTGCGGCGAAAGCCGTGACATATTTCGAGGACGGAGCGTACGATCAGCTGTTCCTGGTCTACAACCAGTTCAAGAATGCGATTACCCAAATCCCGACAGTCAAGCGTCTTCTGCCATTGGAAGATGTGACCGGAACGACTGCCGCGGCTTATGAGTATGAGCCGTCTCCGGAAGGCGTGCTGGAAGTTCTTCTTCCGAAGTATGCAGAGACGTTGATCTACAGCGCTGTACTGGAAGGTAAAGCGAGTGAATTCGGCGCGAGAATGACGGCGATGAACAGCGCGACCAAAAATGCGACGAAGATGATCAGCTCTTACACGCTCGCCTACAACCGGGCGCGTCAAGCGTCGATCACGCAGGAAATTTCCGAGATCGTCGCAGGTGCGAACGCAAGCAGCTAACAGCTAAAGTCCAGGGTGATAGTCAAGCAGGGGCTTGCTCCTGCCTGTAGTCAGGGTACAGATTATTTACGTGGAGTTACACGTTTCTTACGATACAGCTTCGCTGGAGCGAAGCTTGGAGTTTAGGCTTACGATGTAGTTTCGCTCACGCGAAACTTGGAGGAGGGAAAACATGAGCAAGGGGCGCGTTGTGAATATCACAGGGCCGGTTGTCGACATCGAGTTCGAGCGTGGACACCTCCCTGAGATTCTTAATGCAATTAAGATTGAAAGTAAAGGCCAAGCTGGCCGCGCAGATATCAGCCTGACGGTTGAAGCTGCCGTTCACCTCGGCGACAACATGGTTCGCTGCGTTGCGATGTCTTCTACGGACGGTCTGGTCCGCGGTGTAGATGCAGTCGATACGGGTGCTCCGATCTCCGTACCGGTAGGACCGGCTACGCTCGGCCGCGTATTTAACGTACTCGGCGATCCAATCGATGGTGTCGAAGAAGTAGATCGTTCGATCTCCAATCCGATCCACAGAGCGGCTCCTCCTTTCGAGGACTTGTCCACGAAAGCGGAAATTCTCGAAACAGGTATCAAGGTTATCGACCTGATGGCTCCATATGCCAAGGGTGGTAAGATCGGTCTGTTCGGTGGTGCGGGCGTAGGTAAAACCGTAACGATGCAAGAGCTGATCCATAACATCGCTCAAGAGCACGGCGGTATCTCCGTATTCGCAGGCGTGGGCGAGCGTACCCGTGAAGGTAACGACTTGTACCACGAGATGAAGGATTCCGGCGTTATTTCGAAAACCGCGATGGTTTTCGGTCAAATGAACGAGCCGCCAGGCGCACGTCTTCGCGTAGCCTTGTCGGGTCTGACCATGGCCGAATACTTCCGTGACGAAGAAGGCCGTGACGTTCTTCTGTTCATCGACAACATCTTCCGCTTTACTCAAGCGGGTTCCGAGGTTTCCGCGTTGCTCGGCCGTATGCCTTCCGCGGTAGGTTACCAGCCAACCCTGGCTACCGAGATGGGTCAATTGCAAGAGCGGATTACATCCACGAAGAAAGGTTCCGTTACGTCCATCCAGGCGATCTACGTTCCGGCGGATGACTACACTGACCCGGCTCCGGCGACGGCGTTTGCCCACTTGGATGCAACGACGAACCTCGAGCGCAGCATCGCGGCTGCGGGTATCTTCCCTGCCGTTGACCCGCTGGCTTCTTCTTCCCGGATTCTAACGCCTGAAACACTGGGCGAAGAGCATTACCAAGTCGCTCAAGGCGTTAAGCAAATTCTGCAGCGCTATAAAGAGCTTCTCGATATCATCGCGATCCTGGGTATGGACGAGTTGTCCGACGAGGACAAACTGGTCGTACACCGCGCGCGTCGTCTGCGTTTGTTCCTGTCCCAGCCGCTTCACGTTGCTGAGGCATTCAACGGTATTCCTGGACTGTACGTACCGGTTAAGGAAACGGTCCGCAGCTTCAAAGAAATCCTCGAAGGCAAGCATGACAGCCTTCCTGAGCCGGCGTTCCACAACGTCGGTACGATCGAAGATGCCATCGAGAAAGCGAAGACGCTGTAATCTCGATTAGAACCGTTACATCCTTGTCCGCCCCCATCCCGGGGGCGGGCATCATCAGGTACACAGGAGGGGAATCCAAGTGAGCACATTCCTGCTGGAAATCGTAACCCCCGAGCGCAAGGTGTATGCCGAACAGGTGAGCATGATTGTCGCCAGGGGCGTCGAAGGGGAGCTTGGAATTCTGCCGAATCATATTCCGCTTGTCACGCCTCTTAAAATCGCAGTGGTTACCGTGAAAATTCAAGGCTCCAAAGACTTGAGTATCGCGGTGAACGGCGGATTTATGGAAGTGCGCAAGGATAAGGTGGTTATATTGGCGGAAAGTGCCGAGCTGCCGGAGCAAATTGACGTTGATCGGGCGAAGGCTTCCAAAGACCGCGCCGAGCAGCGCCTCAAGAACGCTAAGCAAGAAAAGATCGACTTTCACCGCGCGGAGCTGGCTCTACAGCGCGCTTTGAATCGGCTTGGCGTGTCCGGTAGAAAATAAATCAAGCATGTGTAAAACGAGGGAATTTTCCCTCGTTTTTTTATTGCACATGAAAAAGAGTGCGTACTTTCGTACACACTCTTTCTCCACCGGTATGTTACAACCCCAGCTTTTGACCTTTTTCCAGCCGCTGAATCTGTTGTTCCCCGTCATCCGCCATTTCTCTGAACTGAAGAATCGTCTCCCGCATTTTAGGCAGCGCATCTTGCTTGTAAGTACTAATGGAATCGAATGCCTCCAGTACGTCGGTGAAAGCTTGTTTTAAAGTATTGACGGAAACGCTGGTCTCGAGAGATTGCTTATGGATCGCTGCGCCCTGCGTTTTCAGCATTTTAGAGGTACCGCTGATCAGGGTGTCCGTCGTTTGATTAAGTAATTCGATTTTTTGCAATACAATCTTCTGATTGTAAAGCGCGCTGGCTACCGTCACGGAGATTTTCAAGGCGGAAACCGTTACATTCCGGGCTCTGTCGACCCCGCGGATCAGCTCTTTGTTGTTTCTGATGACAACCTCAATAGCCATGATCCCCTGTTGATTAACGACCAGCATCTGCTGCAGATCCATCACACGCTGACGCAAAGGAAATAAGACTTCCTCCGTAATGAACCGAATTTTATCTTCAGATTCCTGACGAAGTTGTGCGGCTTGCAGCTGGGATTCGATCTCTTCATCCATCAGAATCCCAAGCTGGATTTCTTTTTGAAGTCTTTTCGTTAGCTCTCTCAGCGCATGCTGCTCAAACTCCAACGTCGTATTATCATTTTTCAAGATAGACTTGCCCTTATCCAACGAGAGGACGATATCTGAAATAACGGCATCCGCTCTTTGAAACTTAGCAAAGTAAGTGCGCAATGGATTGAAGAATTTGCCCAAAAATCCTGTTTTGGCAAAATCGACGATACTGGGGTCCAAATCCTTTAACTGCATTTGGAGTTCGGTTAAGCCCTTGGCCACCTGCCCGCCTTCGTCGCCTGTCTTGGAGAGGTTCCCTACAGACACCTGTAGAAGGGAATTTTTCTCGGAGGATGTTCGCATCGTGCTCATGCCGAATTGATCGATGGATTGCAAGATTTCCTTCCGTTTTTCCAAGGAATCGATATCTAGCGTCAGAATGGTCGAGACGTTGGATACGGCCAGCTCTTGGAGCTGCCGGACTTCCTCGGGTACGGGGCGGACTTCCTCTTCAATGACCGACTTCAGCTTCTCCGAGCTTATGACTTCCATGGTAAATGACATGCCGGTTCCTCCTCATAATGGTGAATTTACATTTGAACATTGAGCAGATTACCAATCTTATACACGACATCGTCTGTATCGGCATTGATACTGGCCGCTTCGTTGATGCTTGATATGGTTTGAAGTGCTTTGATATTAGCGTTATAGCCAATCGTGTAGATAGGGATTTTATAAGCTTCGATAAGGTCCCGGATATCCTTGAGGGAATGCCCTTCATTCGTTTCCCCGTCGCTAAGAACGAAGATCAGAGGCTTGCTGTCAGGATGAACCTTCAGCTCGTCTTGCAGTATTTTCATGGCGACAGCAATACCGTCAAAGGTAGCGGTACCGCCCCCGGCCTGAAGGCTGTTTACGGCACCAACGAACATGGATTGCTGGTTCGTATCATACTTTGCGATAGGGAGATTGATCGTTACGTTGCTTGAATACGACACGAATCCGATGCTGTTGTCTTTGCCTAAGTACTTTTGCCCCTTTAACAAGGACTCCTTCAATCGGTTCATCGGCGCACCGGCCATACTTCCGGAGACATCGGCTACAAACACGGCGGCTATTGGTTTATTTCCGTTTTTCTTCTCCTTCCACAGCTTCTGTGCGGATGATAGGAGATTTCCGTCAACCGGACCCAGCTCGGCTTTGTAGTCATTCAGCTGATTGAAGCCTTTTTCCTGGGCGATTTTTTGATATTTCTCCTGCTCGACGAATTCGGCAAACTTCTTGATAATATCTAGCTTGGCTTGAGGCAATTTGTTTAACGCGTACAAGGGGCTGTCATGCCTTACACCGAAGGGCGTGAAGACATAACCGCTCTTGAGATCGGCTGTATTCAAGTAGGTCTGATACTCCAGCACGAACCCGTCCAGCATGCCGGATTTGGCGGCATCGCGCATTTGTATCGTGGTCGATGCAATAAAAGGTACATTGGCCTGGAACCGCTCAAACCCTGCGGCCGCTTTGTCACTGAGCAGATCTGAGTTGTCGAAGGTTCTAAGAGCCGTCACCAGAAAGTTTAAACCCGTAGAGCTGGCGAAGGGATCCGTATAGCCCATGGCAAATTCGTTGGCTGCTATAGCGTCCGTTACCGTCTTGACGTTGAGGGAGCCGTATTTCGCTACCAATTCATCATATTTTTTCTTAGTGGAAACAATGCCGGTCACATTGCCGGTAAGCCGCTTGGTTATCAGCTGAACATCGACACCCTGAGCCTTGACCATGTCACCCCACAGCTCATTGGAAGGCGTGAAGGCATCAGGAACATATTTACCGGACCTTATGTAATCGGTTGCCGTGCCTGAAGCGATATTACGGATCTTGACCGAAACCGGCTGGCCATTGACCATCACGCCCGACTTATTGAAATCCGTCGCCACTTCGTTTAACCAGCCGTCAATGCCAGTGCCTGACTTCTCGGTGGAAGAAAATATTTCTACAAAGTTGTCGGTGGTGTTGTTTACAGATATCGGGAATTTCGAGATATCAGGAAGAGCATCCCCGATTTCTACGGGATCGAGATCGATCTTTCCTTTGACGGGTGAAGCCGTCGTAACGGAGACCTTACTATAAAGCTTATCCAGCCGTTTCGCAGCGTCATCTAGGGTGACTTGGGATTGGGTTTTGCCTAAATTAGACGTCAAGCTAACCCCTGCATAGACAAGGATAAAAACGACGACTGCAATAATTCCTAATGCTGCGAACGCTTTGCCTTTTTTGGCCATACGCATCTCCTCCTATTGCTTATAGAATTTGGTTTGTTTGATTAATGAATCGATTTCTTTCATGCAGGCCATTTCTTCGACATCCCGATAATCGGTACTATCCAGTAAAGAGATCTCCAGGAGCAGCTTATCCAGCTTGAGCAGAATCTCTTCATTAGCGCCGAGATATCCCGTGACGTAGTTCAAGTACTCGTTGTAGAGATTGGTTTTTTCCTGCATCAATTTGGTAGAAAATGATGAGGTCTTCTTCTGGCTGTCGAAGAGTGAAAAATCTGAAGCATCGAATACACGGAGCTTGTTCAGAAGACTCCGGATGTTCAAGTAGAAGAGCTTTTCGACTTCATCAATAACGGAATTGAACTTTTTATAGCTCAGTTCGGACGGGTCAAACCTTTGGCCGAGAACGGCTGACAAGCTGCCCTTTTTCTTGTCCATACGATCCACCTGGTCTAAGGCAAGCAGGATATCCTTCTTTAAAACCTTTACATGTCTGTACGAATGAAGGGCAGCCATATAATCCTCGCGTGTTTTCATGTCCTTGACAGGTGTTACAGCAGGCGCCTTGAAGAGTAAGGTGTAGCTGCCGTAAAGGAGTACCAGAAGACTCATGAGCAGTAAGGTGATTCCGGAGGCTGTCTGCAGTGTGCTTTCGCCGCCTATTTCCACGCCTGCTAAACCTGGCGAAAACATAAAAATATTCAGGATTGTAACTCCCGCAATAAGTCCGAACAGCTTCAACCATCTAGAGCTATCCAAAATGGTACACATCCTCCGCCTCTATAGATCGGTTCCTTCCTTGGCTCAATTTTACCAGAGAATACCTGCATAAGCTCTTAAATCTTGCAAAAATCGTAAGATCTGCTTGTCTAGCCATCTGCATCCACATAGATATGGACTATTTTACGCTTGCGCAGGGGATTGGTTGCAAGGATTTTAAGGGGGATGGATGTATTAAGGAAAGCGTTTTCGAAAAAAAGGAGATCGATGGAAAATGTTAGACACCCCTTAGGCCTTTTGATATAATTGGAAAGGCACATATTAACAATTTTATATGGTAACGCTAAAGAAGATGCTCCAGCACGAAGAAATCCGAAGCTCTGAGTAAAGTATGAATTACATAAGGAGGCGGTTCGTTCGCGATGTACATGAACAACTACGTAGTCGTAACGATTTTTCTCTTCTTGGGGGTGTTGCTTCCAATTGCAGCGCTTACAATTGGGCGTTGGCTTCGTCCGCATAAGCCGATTGAAGAGAAGTACACGACTTATGAAAGCGGTAACGAGCCGGTAGGTGAGGGCCAAGTCCGATTTAACATCCGCTACTACTTGTTCGCCCTCATGTTTGTTATTTTCGATGTGGAAACCGTGTTTTTATATCCGTGGGCCGTTGCGTATAAGCAATTAGGCTTGTTTGCGCTTGTGGAGATGTGCATATTCGTCACGCTCCTGATCATAGGCTTACTTTATGCCTGGAAGAAGAAGGTGCTGCAATGGACCTCAATTTAGAAAGCATCTCTCCCGAGGAACGGCAGGAGCTGGACCGTACCGTATTCATGACCACACTGGAACAGATCAAGGCATGGGCGCGGAGCAACTCTCTGTGGCCGCTTACCTTCGGTCTCGCCTGTTGCGCGATCGAGATGATGGGTACGGGTGGCTCGCACTATGACCTCGACCGCTTCGGGGTCATCTTCCGTACATCCCCCAGGCAGTCCGATGTCATGATCGTAGCGGGCACGGTGACCAAGAAGATGGCTCCGCTGCTGCGCCGTCTGTACGAGCAGATGCCCGAGCCCAAATGGGTCATTGCGATGGGCTCCTGTGCCACCGCCGGGGGACCATACGTAAAATCGTATGCGGTCGTCAAGGGCGTCGATCAGATTGTACCGGTCGACGTGTACATCCCCGGCTGTCCTCCCAATCCTGCAGCCCTTATCTACGGCATTAATAAGCTGCAGGAGAAAATCCGTTACGAAGCGAAAACCGGTAAGCAGGTGACGAATCGATGAGCGAAGATCCGAAGCAAGACAAGGCAGGCAGCGCGTCTGAGCCCGGGCTCGACCATCATGACTCTGCTCCGGCTGACGCGAAGCCTATAGAGCCGTCCTCCGAGGCTGCGGCCGTGACACCGACTCCGAAGGAGGACTCCGGTGAGGCTCCTGCGGTAGAGGTGAAGCAAGCAGCTCGGTCTGGCGAGGGGAAGGTTGCGGAGGTAAAGCCGGCAGAGAAGGCCGCTTCTTCCGACGAGGAGAAGGAGGCCAAGGCCAAGGCGGCTGCCGACGCCCGTGCAGCGCGAGCCAAGGAGCGCGCAGCCAAAGCGGAAGCCGAGGCAGCGCCGGAGGCTCCCAAAGAGCCTTCTCCGAACCAGCCGCTGCTGGACCGCCTGCTGGCGATCCTTAGGGAGCTGCCCAGCGACGTGATCCAGGAGTCCTTTATTAACGAGAAGGGCGGGCATGTTCCTTATCTCGTCGTCAAAGGCGAGGCATGGCCGCAGATCGCCGAGATGCTGAAGACGCATCCGGAGCTTAAGCTGAACTATCTGCGGAATGTGTCCGGCATCGATATGGAGACGCATATGGAGGTCGCCTACCATCTGATCTCTCTGGAAACCCGGCGGGAGTATTGCGTGAAGGTGAAAACGGACCGCGAAGCGCCGGTGATCCCGTCCGTCACTTCCATTTGGCCTACGGCTAACTGGAACGAAAGGGAAATTTACGATTTGTTCGGCATCGATTTTCCGGGACATCCCGACTTGCGACGGATCATGATGGCTGACGACTGGGCTGGCCATCCGCTGCGCAAAGATTATGAGCCGCTCGACCCGGAGGTGTAGGATTTGGCCATTAGAACGGAAGAATTGCTCTTGAACGTAGGACCTCAGCATCCGAGCACCCACGGCGTATTCCGTATCATCGTCAAGCTGGACGGGGAAGTCATCAAGGAAGCGATTCCGGTCATGGGATACTTGCACCGGGGAACGGAGAAGCTGGCGGAGAACCTGACCTATACGCAGATTATTCCTTATACCGACCGGATGGACTACGTGTCCGCCATGACCAATAACTACGTGCTGGTTCATGCCGTCGAGAAGCTGATGCAGCTGGAGATTCCAGAGCGGGCCGAGTTTCTTCGGCTGATCGTCATGGAGCTGCAGCGGGTAGCCAGCCATCTCGTCTGGTGGGGCACGTATCTGCTGGATATCGGGGCGATGAGTCCTTTTCTGTACGCGTTCCGTGACCGGGAGATCATCATCGACTTATTCAACGAGCTATGCGGGGCCCGGCTTACCTACAACTACATGCGGGTAGGCGGCGTCAAGTGGGACGCTCCGGAGGGCTGGATTCAGAAGGTCCGCGATTTTATTCCTTATATGAGAGATAAGCTGGAAGAGTACGAGCGCCTGGTCAGCGGCAATGAAATTTTCCTGGCCCGGATTAAGGGCGTCGGCAAGTATGATGCCGAGACGGCCATTGCGTATGGACTGAGCGGAGCCAACCTGCGGTGTACGGGGGTAAACTGGGATCTGCGCAAAGACCAGCCTTACAGCTTGTACAGCCGCTTCGACTTCGATGTCCCCGTATCCGATGTGGGGGACTGCTATTCCCGGTATTTGCTGCGGATGGAGGAGATCCGCCAGTCGCTGCGCATCCTCGAACAGGCCATTGAGCAGTTTCCCGGGGATGGAGAGATCATGGGCAAGGTGCCGCGCGTGCTTCGGCCGGCGGAAGGAGAGGTATACGCCGCTATCGAATCGCCGCGGGGCGAGATCGGCTGCTATATCATCTCCAAGGGAAAAGATAAGCCTTACCGCCTAAAGTTCCGCAGACCGTCCTTCGTCAACCTGCAGATTCTGCCGAAATTGCTGGTCGGGGAAACGATGACCAGCCTGATCACGATACTCGGAGGCATTGATATTGTCGTCGGGGAGGTTGATTGCTGATGTCCGATCTATTGCATCAGCCGTTGTCGCTCACAAGCGTTGCGATTTTCTTCGCCTGGGCCGTTGTGCTGCTGCTTGTGATTTTGGGGTTCGTAACCTACGCCATTTATTTTGAACGGAAGGTGCTCGGCTGGATGCAGCTCCGGATCGGACCGAACCGGACCGGGCCGCTAGGACTCTTGCAAACGGTAGCTGACGTATTCAAGCTGCTGATCAAGGAGGATACGATTCCGAGGAAGGCGGATCGGCAGCTTTTCATCCTGGCACCGATCATTACCTTCATTCCAGCCTTCGTGGTGACGGCGGTCATTCCTTATTCGAGCGGTCTGATCAGCAGCGACCTGAATATCGGCGTGCTGTATTATGTGGCGCTGTCCGGTATATCCACCATCGGTATCGTACTCGGAGGCTGGGCCTCGAATAACAAGTATGCATTGCTTGGCGGGATGCGTTCGGCAGCCCAGATGATCAGCTATGAGATCCCGCTCGTTATATCGGTCGTCGGCGTCGTGATGATGACGGGAAGCATGAACCTGAACCGGATCGTCGAGGCACAGGACGGAGGCTTCTGGCACTGGAATTTCCTGCCGCAGATTATCGGCTTTGTCGTCTTCGCCATCGCGGCCGTATCGGAGCTGAACCGTACGCCCTTCGACCTGCCGGAGGCTGAATCTGAGCTTGTTGCCGGTTATCACGTGGAATACAGCGGCTTCCGCTTTGCTTTCTTCATGCTGGCGGAGTACGTCTATGTATTTGCCATCGCGGGACTGACGACGACCTTGTTCCTGGGCGGATGGCATGCGCCGTTCCCGTTCCTGAGCTTTATCCCCGGTATACTCTGGTTCCTGCTGAAATTCTCGCTGATCGTGTTCGTCCTGATCTGGATACGGGGCACCCTGCCGCGCGTCCGTGTGGATCAACTGATGGGACTCGGCTGGAGAGTGCTGCTGCCGCTTGCTTTGGTTAATATTTTTGTCACAGCGATCTATATGGCCATCGTCATGTAGGGAAGCGGCTGTCGTAGGCCAACGACGAAAGGGTGAAGGAAATGAAAGGTATCGTGAAAGGACTTGGCGTGACGCTGAAAAGCCTGACAGCCAAGAAAATCACGTATGCATATCCCGACGTGCCGCTGGAGCTGCCGGACCGGTTCCGCGGGATTCAGCACTTCGATCCGGAGAAATGCATCGTCTGCAATCAGTGTGCGAGGATCTGTCCGACCGAGTGCATCACGCTGGTAGGGAAGCCGAATCCCGACCCTGAGAAGAAGGGTAAGGTTATCGATACGTATGACATCAACTTCGAGATCTGCATCCTGTGCGACCTGTGTACCGAGGTGTGTCCGACCGAGGCGATTGTCATGACGAATAATTTCGAGCTCAGCACCTACAGCCGGGATGATTTGTTCAAAAACCTCGAGTGGCTGAACGATAATAATACGAACGTACGCAAAGAGAACAATTCGGCGATGCCGAAAGGCGGTGCCAAGTAATGCTCGCGAATATCGGGAACTTTCTATCCAGCGGCGAGAACCTCGTATTCTTCGTCTGTGCCCTGCTCGCGATTGGCGGAGCGATCTTCATGATCAGCTACACGCAGGTCGTTCATATGGTGCTCGCATTGGCTCTGACCTTCGTCAGTCTGGCCGGTCTGTATGTCGTCCTGCAGGCCGAGTTTGTGGCGGTGGTACAAATTCTCATCTATGCCGGAGCGATCTCGATCCTGATGATCTTCGGTATCATGATGACGAAGCACCACAAAGGCGATGAAGAGGAGCCGAAGCGGCCTTGGCATAACGGCTTATTGTTTGTAGGGGCGGCAGCCCTGTTCGGCATTATTTTCTTCGTGATCCAGAAGACGGAGCTCCCGTCCGGAGAGTTCCCCAAGTTCGAGGATAACACGATGGAAATCGGCAAGCTGCTGTTCGGTCAGCATGTGATTCCGTTCGAGCTGATGTCGGTGCTGCTCACGGTGGCCTTTATCGGTGCCATTATCGTAGCGAAGCGGGAGGAGGATTAGACATGGGAGCAGGAGGCTTGGCAACCCCATACTTAACGCTCGCAGCGATTCTATTCTGCATTGGCCTGTACGGAGCCTTGGCCAAGAAAAATGCGGTGATCGTGCTGCTGTCCATCGAGTTAATGCTGAATGCCGTGAATCTCAATCTGGTGGCATTCTCCAAATTCGGCGTGCATCCGGGTTTGACTGGACAAATTTTTTCCTTGTTCAACATTACGGTAGCTGCCGCCGAAGTCGCAGTGGGCATCGCTATTCTGATCGCCTTCTATCGGAACAAGGGAACAACGGATGTCGGAGACATGGATTCGATGAAGCGATAGCGAAGGGCTGCGGCAAGCAGGCTTGCGACAGACTCCGGCTGGAGCTGTAGGAAGACAGGCTGCCGGCAGCCGCGTAGAGGAGGATTTAAGCTCATGGTATCGGCTTTCTCGCAATATGCCTGGCTCATCCCGTTGTTTCCGCTGTTGTCGTTTTTGGTGTTAATGGCGGCGGGACGCTCGTTACGGGAAGCGGGCGCTTATATCAGTATAGCGGCCGTGTTCATATCGTTCGTGCTGTCGGTTCTGATCTTCTGGGAGCGAATCGGCGGCGGAGCGGAAGATTATACATGGAACAATATGCAGTGGCTGAAGCTTGGTGACTTTACGCTGAAAATGGGTTTTGAGGTCACCAACTTGAACGCCCTGATGCTGGTCGTTGTGACGCTCGTCAGTTTGCTTGTCAATGTGTACTCGACAGGCTATATGCATGGGGATGAGCGGATCAATGTGTTCTTCGCCTACATCGCGCTGTTCACATTCTCGATGCTCGGACTTGTTATCTCCGTGAACCTCGTGCAGTTGTACATCTTCTGGGAGCTGGTCGGGGTATGCTCGTTCCTGCTCGTCGGGTTCTGGTATTTCAAGCCGGAGGCACGGGCGGCAGCCAAGAAAGCGTTCATCGTCACCCGGGTCGGCGACGTGGGACTATTCATCGGCATCCTGCTGCTCTTCTGGGTGATGCCGGATCATGCTCTTGATTTTACGTCGATCAGCAACGCCTTCGAGGGAGGAAAAATTTCCGGGGAAATGGCGACCTGGATCGCGATTCTGATCTTCGTCGGAGCGATGGGTAAATCCGGCCAATTCCCGCTGCATACGTGGCTGCCGGATGCGATGGAGGGCCCGACGCCGATCAGCGCGCTCATTCACGCCGCTACGATGGTTGCAGCGGGGGTTTACCTGGTAGCTCGTACGTTCGATATTTTCACGGCGGCGCCGGCTGCTTTGACGGTTGTTGCCGTAGTCGGGGCATTTACGGCTATATTCGCAGCAACAATCGGTACGGCTCAGAATGACATCAAACGAATTCTGGCGTACTCGACCGTCAGCCAGCTGGGCTATATGATGATGGCGCTTGGCATCGGGACGACAGCTGCCTATACGGCGGGAATCTTTCACCTGTTCACGCATGCCTTCTTCAAGGCCCTTCTCTTCCTGGGAGCAGGCAGTGTCATTCATGCCGTACATACACAGAATATTCAGGAGATGGGCGGAGTCGGCAGCAAGATGAAGGTGACGGCCTGGACCTTTGCCATCGGGGCACTGGCGCTCAGCGGTATCGTCCCTTTGTCGGGCTTCTGGTCCAAGGATGCCATTCTCACGGAGGCTTACAACACCGGCCACTATGGGCTTCTGACCGTAGGGCTGATCGCAGCTTTCTTCACAGCATTCTACATGTCCCGCTTGTACTTCCTGGTATTTTTCGGCAAGCCGCGGGGCGAGCATCAGGGGCAGGTTCATGAGTCTCCAGGCTCGATGACGATGCCGCTTGTTGTACTGGCTGTGCTGGCCGTTACAGCCGGCTTTGTCTTTACTCCATTCAGCCCGTGGCTTGGAACATGGCTGACCGGGCATGCGCAGGCTGAGCATGCTTCGGCGCTGGTTATGATTCTCTCCACGCTGGTCGGCTTGCTGGGCATAGGAGCAGGCTACCTCGTATACGTGAAGCGGACGATCTCGGCGGAGAATTTTGTAGCCGGAGCTCCCTGGCTGTATAAGCTGCTAAACCGCAAATATTTTATCGATGAGCTCTATCAGGTTGTATGGGTGCGCTCGCTGCAAGCGCTCGGGCAGTTGCTTCATCTGTTTGACGTCTATGTGGTGGATGGCGTAGTGCGGCTGTCGACCTATGCCGTGACAGGTGTTGGACGTCTCGGTTCCCGCTTGCAGAATGGACATGTGCAAACCTATGGTCTGGCCACGCTGATCGGCTTGCTTATTCTGATGCTGGCTATCGCGGGAAGGAGGTTCATCAGCCTTGGATAAGATTCCGATTCTATCACTCATCACCTTCTCCCCGCTGATCGGCGTGCTTGTGCTGCTGTTTCTGCCCAAATCGCAGGGACAGTGGATTAAGATGACCGCGATCCTAACCACACTGATTCCGCTCGGTCTGTCGGTGTGGCTGTATGCCAAGTTTAATTCCAATGTGGCGGGGATGCAGTTCAAGGAGTCCGTTCCCTGGATATCGATCCCGCTTGACCGGGAAACGCAGGGCCTGAACCAAATGACCTCATTCTTCATGGAGTTTAAGTATGCGCTAGCGGTAGACGGTCTATCGCTGCCGCTGGTCTTCCTGACGGCGCTGGTAGCCACGATGGCGGCGCTGGCCTCGGTCTATATCAAGAAACGCTGGAAAGCGTACTTCATCTGGTTTCTCCTGCTCGAGGTAGGAATGTTCGGCGTATTCATGGCTCAGGATTTATTCCTGTTCTTCGTCTTCTTCGAGGTCACGCTTGTCCCGATGTTCTTCCTGATCGGAATCTGGGGCTATATGGACCGGGAGCGGGCAGCGAACAAATTTCTCATCTATAACGGTCTCGGATCGGCGATTATGCTGATTGCCTTCCTGATTCTAATCAGTACGGCAGGCTTTACCCAGACCGTAGTCGGCAACGCGGTATCGATTCACTATAGTGGAGACCTGAACATCATTACGGAGAATCTGTTCCAGAGCGTGGAGTCCTATGTCAACCAGAGCGATCTGGAGGGCAACGTGTTTTTCCTGAGCGCTACGATGAAATGGGTGCTGTTCATCCTGCTGCTGGTGGCCTTCGGCATTAAGCTGCCGCTGTTTCCGTTCCATACGTGGATGCTCAAGGTACATACGGAGGCTCCGCCTTCCGTCGTTATGATTCACTCCGGCATATTGCTGAAAATGGGCGCTTACGGCTTAATCCGCTTTGGCATCCTATTATTTCCTCAGCAGGCAACCGCTTGGGCCACTGTGCTTGCGGTGCTGGGGGTCATCAATATTGTGTACGGGGCGATCCTGGCTTTCGTGCAAAAGGAGTTCAAGCTGGTTCTGGCGTATTCCAGTATCAGCCACATGGGAATTGTGCTCCTGGGGATTGCGGCTTTCAACACCATCGGCCTGGAGGGTGCTGTATTCCAGCTCGTCTCTCATGGTCTGATCTCGGCGTTGCTGTTCCTCATCGTCGGCAGCATCTACGAACGGACACATACGACCCATCTGGATGAACTCGGGGGACTCGCCAAGTCCATCCCGTTCATCTCCGGCATTCTGCTGCTGGCCGGTATGGCTTCACTGGGCTTGCCTGGCTTGTCAGGCTTCGTGGCCGAGTTCCTGGCGTTCGTAGGTTTGTTCGAATCACATCGCATCGTGACCGCTGTCGGAGCGCTCGGTATTATCCTGGCCGCCGTATACGTGTTGCGAGGTGTGCTCAGCATTACGTACGGACCGCTGCGCAAGGGGATGCCCGAGATGCGCGACGCCCGGTTTATTGAGGCGCTGCCGATGATTACACTAGCTGCCTTCATTATCGTGCTCGGGGTGTATCCGGGTATTCTCAGCGAACCGCTGCATCAGACGGTGAGCGGCTTTGACCAATTTATTCGCAGCGTAACGAAGATGGGGGGTTAGACCGGTGGAACCAATACGTCTGCAATTCCACGATCTCGGACTGCTGGCACCGGAGCTGACACTGGTTGCTGCTGCCGTCATTCTGTCGCTGATCGACCTGTTGCTGCCTAGGCAGAACAGCCGGGTATGGCTGGGCTGGCTATCACTCCTCAGTCTGGCGCTGTCGGCCATGTTTGTGGTTTTGTATCAATTGAACCCGGTGGAGCCAAGACAGCTGCTGGAGTTCAGCTATCGGATCGATGATTTTGCCAGTGTGCTGAAGCTGATCTTATTGGCGGGTGCAGGATTGATCACCTTCATGAGCATCGGCTCGGTGAACGAAGAGGAAATCCCGCATGTCGGCGAGTTTTATTATTTGCTGCTGCCCGCCACCCTGGGCGGGATGATCATGGCATCCTCAGGGGACCTGATTACGCTATTCGTCGGGCTGGAGCTGCTCAGCATCACCTCCTATATCCTGGTCGCGATGCGTAAGAAGCACCTGCAGTCCAACGAAGGGGCATTCAAATATCTCGTGCTGGGCGGTATTTCCTCGGCCTTGATTCTATATGGAATGTCCTTCCTCTACGGTATGACGGGAACGACCGTCATTCCTCAGATCTCCAGCGTACTGGAGCAGGGCGGGGAAGCGCTGCAGCCGATGATTTACTTAAGCTTCTTCCTGATTCTGGCCGGCTTTGGCTTCAAGGTAGCGGCTTCGCCGTTCCACACCTGGGCGCCGGATGTTTATCAAGGCGCGCCTACCCAAGTGACGGCCTTCCTGGCGGTTGTGTCCAAGGCGGCGGCTTTCGCTATTCTGTTCCGCGTCATGTATACGGTGTTCGCTTCGCCAGGCATTATGGGGTCGCCGATTCATGACGATTTTCTCACGGCGCTGATGGTTGTAGCGGCGGCAGCGATGATCGTCGGTAACTTCACCGCCTTGCGGCAAACAAATATGAAACGCCTACTCGCCTATTCGGGGATCGCCAACACCGGATACCTGCTTGTTCCGATCGCCGTCCAGTTCACGATCGTGCACTTCTCGAACTTTGCCGAGTTTACCTTCTACCTGATCGCGTATCTGTTCATGAATGTGGGGATGTTCGCCATGCTTATGATCGTCGAGCGGTCGACGGGAGGGCAGGAGCTGAAAGCTTTTGCCGGTCTGTACTACCGGGCTCCCGGCCTGGCTATCGCTACCGTGCTGCTTGTGCTGTCGCTCGCGGGGCTGCCGATTTCCGGAGGGTTCTTCGGTAAGCTGTATATCATGCTCGGGACGATGCAGACCCAGCATTACTGGCTAGGGGCGGTCATGATCGTCACAAGCGTCGTATCCTTCTATTACTACTTTGGCCTCATCCGTCAAATGTTCATGCGCAGCGACGACGAAGCCGGACCGCTTCGCCCGACCATCCAGCTGAGCATCACGGTCTGGCTATGTGCCGGGATTGGGGTCCTGCTAGGTCTGTACCCGCAGGGTGTGCTCGCTTACCTGGAGCGGATTTTCTCGCTTGGCCAAGATTTGTTCATGTTCGGATAAAAATTCAAACGACCCATTGCCACTTTTCGCAATTTGGCAACGGGTCGTTTGAATTTATATTCCCCCATTCAAATCTACAGGTTGGGGTTCGTTTTCTCCAGTACAGTTTTGAAGAGTAAAGAAATGCTTGAGGATAGGGCGAACTGAAAGCCTCGTCACTGTATTCATATTCGTACAGGAGTAGGTAAATATTCTTTGTTCCTCTTTTATGCTCATACCATCCATTCTTCGATCTAAAATAAGGAGGACTTCGGTTGACCCGTTAGTTCTTAATGTGGTAGGCACTGACTCAATTTCGATAGCTTGCTTAAAAGAAGTAAATTCAGCCTTTTCTTTATTTCTATAGGCCTTAATTAGACATTTTCTACCTGCCCTATTGTATTCATTCCACTTTTCACTACCACATTGTCGATATCCTTCCTCGGTCATCTCTTCCGGTTGTTTATAAGGGAATCCAGGGTCCACTGAAATCCAAATTAAAGTACAGCATACGAGACCTACAAGTATGCTTTGAACAAACCTTTTCAAGAAAATTCTCCTTTCTGATCACGCTGTGTTACATTTTAAAAAACTTTATCAATGGAAAAGGGATCGTATTTGAGGAATCTAAATTCCAAAAAATACGACCCAGGTATGTTTAAACTAATCCAATAGCTGAAGAATATTATTGCCGAACTGTTTGTTTGAGTGTATGTTCAAACTCAGTTTCGGATTGTCCAAGGAATGACTTTAATAAGGGGTTTACTGATCTGGACTCAATCCTGCCATTATTAATTTTCCAAAAGCCATCTTCAAAATTAGAAGACCAATACTTCCCCTCAGACGTTTTTATTAATAACAATAAAACTTCATTGCCTTTTAGCGCATAATTCTCAGGTTTCTGATTTCATAAACCATACAATATTTATAATAAAATGCAAAGTATTTCCTTGAACTTATATAATTAATTTTAATTTTATAAATTATTTGGAAATTAAGAAGTGTGGTAATATTTCAACATGCTAAGTAGAATATATCCCGCCAAAAGGCTAAATTGTGTTCGAACTTCACCTAAAACACCGTTAGAATTTGAAAACATATAATCAGTAGTAATCAGTAGAAAAGTAAGCGCTCTCGAAAAAAGATTCCAGTTGCAGCCACTTGCTATAAGGCTTAGAATGGGATAATGGAGTTACGGCAGTAGAATTCAGGATAAAGGATTTTGATGACGATGAATACCCGTATGCTGAAACAAAACATGCTCGCATCGTTCACGGGTCTGGCTTTTTTCCTGATATGCTGCGGAACGGTGTACGCCGCAGAGCCGAATGATCCGTTCTACACCAAACAAACCTATCTACAGCGCATTCATATGAGTGAAGCTTGGGATATTTCCCGAGGCAATACAGGTATGATCGTCGCTATCGTCGATACTGGCGTTCAGCTGTCGCATCCCAATCTGAAGGGGAATTTGGTGAAGGGCGTAAATTTGCTGGATCCGTCACTGCCTCCCGAGGATGATAACGGCCATGGCACGAATGTTGCCGGTATCATCGGAGCTCTAGGGAATAACGACCGTGGAACAACCGGGATATTATGGAATGCAAAAATGATGCCTATCAAAGCATTGAAAGCGGATGGCTCCGGAGACGAGCAGATGTTGGGCGAAGCGATTCGCTATGCCGTCGACCATGGGGCCCGTATCGTTGTGCTCTCACTCGGTTTGAATAAATATTCCGCTTACCTTAGCGATATTGTCAAATATGCCGAAGAGAAGGATGTGCTGCTCGTTGCCGCTACAGGCAATGAAGGGAACCGGGTGAAATACCCGGCGGCCTATCCGACGGTTCTGGCTGTTGGGGGCGTCGGGGTGGATGACCGGGTTCACAGCAAATCCAACACAGGTCTGGAGATCGACGTTGTAGCTCCCTGGAATGTCTTCACCACTGCGATGAATGACTCCTATGAAGAGAAGGACGGTACATCCATGGCGGCACCTCAAGTAGCCGCTGCGGCGGCACTGGCCTGGGGACTACGCCCTGATCTGAAGGCCTACCAGATCCGGCAATGGATCCGCCAGACAGCGGATGATCTGGGAACTAAGGGTTGGGAGGAAGCTACAGGGTATGGACTGCTGCGGGTTGACCGTCTGTTGAAGGAGCCGTATGTTGATGACATGTATGAGCCGAATCAGCGTAAGGATCAGGCGAAGACGATTTCCGTCAGCAAGAAAATTACCGCCTCATTGGAAGGTGGAGGGGATGTAGACTGGTATGCGCTAGATGCGCCTTATGACGGGACGATCAATCTCACCTTCGACATGGACCCGAAACAAACGGTGAACGTTCAGCATACGGATGCATCCGGTGTCTTGACCACGAAATCCGCGCAGAACGGGCAAACGATTCCTTTTAAGGTTACAAAGGGAAGGAATTACGTACAGCTGCAGCTCAAGGACCGCAGCTATGAGGGAGCGGTGCCTTATCAGCTTACGACCTTCTTCGAAATATACCGGGACCCGTTCGAGGATAATGACAAGCAATACAAGGCTTATGTACTGCCTTCGCGCACCCAGACGATCAAAGGTACCTTTCATCAATATCACGATGTGGATTGGTTTGAGTTCCCCGTGGAACAATCCGGCTCTCTCAAGCTCACCTTGTCTGTAGACACGGCCCGGATGGATCCGGTTCTGCTGGTGCAGAGAAAGGGAGAGAAATCGGTCATCATCGATAACGGGGATGATGGGGAAACCGAAACCTACGAAATTCCGAAGGTGTTTCCTGGAAGCTATTATTTCCGTGTCTCCAATGTCAAGGAATATGAAAATCCGATAGTCGGCGAGTATACGCTCCGTATTGAATACAACGCCAAGCTGATCGACCCGAATGAACCGAATGACCGGTCGTATCAAGCGACCTTTATGTCATTGAATACCCCTTATAACGGACTGCTTGACCGTGTTGGGGATGTGGATTGGTTTCAGTTCCGGGTAGACGAAGAAAGCTATATCAAAATAAGCGTCAAGGATATTCCCTCTCCGGTTAGTATATATATGACGTTGTACGACGGCACACTAAAATCGATGGCCAATTCGATGAATGCGGCCTATGAGGATCGGCAGATGCTGTCCGGACGATTTGGTCCGGGGACGTATTATGTTAAGCTAACTGCCAACCGGGCATTCGATAATCAGTTATATCAGCTGCAGGTTGACGCAAAGCCGTTAACTGGCGGGTATACGGACATTAGGGAGCACTGGGCAGCGCAATCGATTCTTACGCTGACCGGCAAGCGCATTATCGACGGGTACGACGATTATACCTTCCAGCCGGATCGCGCTATTACGCGGGCTGAGGCTACCGCCGTATTATCGCGGGCCTTCAATCTGAGTAAGCAGCGGGCAGTGTCCTACTCCGACCTGCCTTCCTCGCACTGGGCGTATGACTATATTGCCAGAGCGGCTCAGGCAAATATCATCGATGGTTACCCGGACCGGACCTTCGCACCTGACCAGCCGGTTACCCGGATGGAGATGACAGCAATGCTTGCCCGCAGCATGAACAAGACAGGCAAGCTCAGAGGACAGCTTCCGTTTACGGATATTGATGAGAACTACTGGGGTGCGGGCCTACTGAAGCAGATGAAGGCGGAAGGGCTCATCGGAGGCTACTCTGATGGTACGTTCCGTCCGGATCAACAGGCCACACGTGCGGAGTTCGTCCGGCTGCTGGCGGAAGCTCTCTCGTAGACGGGAGAGCGGCTCCGCCGAGTGGATCTGCATGCCGGTGGCGATTAGCCAGACGGGACGCAGGGTAAAGAGGCATCATGAGGCTATGCAAATCGGCAGGCGCAAGCATGCAGATTGTTTACAGAAGAGGAGCGGTAAGAGCTATGGAGTATCTCGATCAAGTCAATACTTCGCTTGGTATGAAGGGCGTGCTGAATATTTTGCTCGTCCTGGTCTTCATCGGATTTTCCTGGTGGGCGCTGCAGGAGCTGAAGTGGGAGAATCTCTTCCGCAGGGCCAAAAGCCCGCAGGCCAAGCTGCTGCAAATTCTACTTTCGGTTGCACTCGGCTATCAAGTTGCCCGTTTTGTCATTGATTATTTGGCCTGGTCGACATGGTTCTCCGGAATCTTCTGAAAACCGCATAAAGCCGAATAACTAAGGGGAATCTTGTCAACAATGGATAGTACAACCGTATGAAAAAAAGCGTGCTTCACGAATGCTATGTAAATACATGTATACTGATACGCGGAGGGGGATCCAGATGAGCAAAATTATCGTCCGCGGCGGCAAACCATTATCCGGCAGGGTTCGAATTCACGGAGCGAAAAATGCCGTGCTGCCGATTATTGCAGCTTCCCTGCTGGGCATGGAAGGCGAGAGCGTGATCCACGATGCGCCTCCTTTGGACGACGTAAAGGTCATTAACAAGGTGCTAGAAAGCCTTGGCGTCGAAGTGGAATATAAGCATGAGTCCATACGTGTCAATGCGACACGCATCACAACCTGCGAGGCCTCCTATGAGCTGGTGCGCAAGATGCGAGCTTCGTTCCTCGTGATGGGACCGCTGCTTGCACGTATGGGTCAGGCCCGCATCTCTCTGCCTGGCGGCTGCGCGATTGGCACGAGACCGATTGATCAGCATCTGAAGGGCTTCGAGGCGATGGGAGCCGAGATCGAGCTCGGACAGGGGTATATTGAAGCGCGGATTCAAGGAAGGCTGAAGGGCGCCAAGATTTATCTGGATGTCGCGAGCGTCGGGGCTACCGAGAATATTATGATGGCAGCCACGCTGGCTGAGGGAACGACCCTGCTTGAGAATGCGGCCAAGGAGCCGGAGATTGTAGATCTGGCCAACTATCTCAATGCCATGGGAGCCAGAATACGAGGAGCCGGGACCGGTACGATCCGCATTGATGGAGTCGAGCGGCTCAAAGGGGCAGAACATACGGTTATTCCGGACCGGATTGAAGCAGGTACATATATGATGGCAGCAGCTATCACGAACAGCGATCTGTATATCGAAGGAGCGATCGGCGATCACTTGCGCCCGGTTATCTCCAAGATGCAGGAAATGGGGGTTCAAATTGACGAGGATGAGAACGGCCTCCGCGTATTTGCCAGCCGTCCTCTGCGCGCAGTAGATGTAAAAACCTTGCCGTATCCGGGTTTTCCGACCGACATGCAGTCGCAGATGATGGCGCTCTTGTTAACGGCGGATGGCACAAGCATTGTAACGGAAACGGTGTTCGAGAACCGCTTCATGCATGTGGAGCAGATGACGAATATGAACGCTCAGATTAAGGTCGAGGGACGATCGGCTGTCGTCAGCGGAGGTGGCAGACTGCAGGGAGCTAAGGTGTGCGCTACCGACCTGCGCGCCGGTGCAGCGCTGATTCTAGCCGCGCTTGTGGCCGAAGGCGATACGGAGATTACGGGCGTTCATCACATCGACCGCGGATACGTGGAGATTGCTGAGAAGCTGTCTCTGCTCGGAGCGGACATCCGGCGGCTGTCGGCAGATACCGAGCCGGAGCTCGAACGCGAGCCCGAAACGCTTCCTTTGTTTGCGGTACAACCTACGTTAGCTTAAGCTACAGCAGATTTCAGACGGGCCTTCCTCGGAAGGTCCGTTTTTGATTGGGCTCTCTTTTTTCAAGTACTATTCTATCTTTTTGGCACATAAGCTAATGTTACCCGCGCAGCGGTAGATAATAGGGCCATAGGCTGCGCGGAGTGACAGATAGAATGGAAGAGGAGAGGGAAGATCAGCATGATAAAGTACAAGCTTTCCCGCACACAGACAGCCTGGGCTCGCTGGCTTGCGCTGTGGTTCTTCAGTTTTCTGACCGTTGTCTTGCTCGTCCCATGGCTGCTCGTGCATATCCCGGCCGGCCGGGATGCAGCCTCACGGGTCTCTGATTCCAAGCAAAGTCAGACTCTCCCTCCCGGCGGCCAAGCCATTATGGTGCAGGTTCACCTCAGCGGCAAGCAGACTACGGAAGAGATCGAGCTAGAGTCCTACGTGACCGGGGTTGTTGCAGCGGAGATGCCGATCGAATTCGAGCCGGAGGCGTTGAAGGCCCAGGCGCTGGCTGCACGTACCTATATCGTACGCAGGCTGCTGGAGGGTGAGACGGCGTATGCGTCCGGCTCCGGTGCGGCGGTGACGGATACGACCCTCCATCAGGTCTATGTGAGCGACGAGGAATTGAAGCACCGCTGGGGAGCGGAGCAATATGAGGTGAACCGGAACAAGCTCAAGCAGGCGGTAGAGGCGACGAGAGATAGGGTCATTACGTACAAGGGCCAGCCTATTGAGGCCAGCTACTTCTCTACGAGCAACGGGTATACGGAAAATTCAGAGGATTACTGGAATATGAAGCTTCCCTACTTGCGCAGCGTGCCAAGTCCCTGGGATGCGAGATTATCTCCGCGGTATCAGGACAGCCTCACCCTGACGTCCAAGGAGCTTCAGCAGAAGCTGGGACTTCCGGTTGCCGTCCCTGCCATCGCAGGCAGCAAGCTGGGACTGAACGTCGTCGAGCGCAGCGAAGGGCACCGGGTCAAGCGGCTGACCGTAGGCGGGAAATCTTTTACAGGACGCGAGTTTCGGGAAAAGCTGGGTTTGCCGTCGAGCCAGTTCCAATGGAGCTATAGCAACGGGAAGTGGACCTTTACGACGACCGGGTACGGGCATGGAGTCGGAATGAGTCAGTGGGGAGCCAACGGCATGGCAAAGGAAGGGCGTACCGCTGAGGAAATTGTGAAGTACTATTACACAGGGGTAGAGCTGGACCATGTAGCGAATCTATGGAAAGGAAAAACTTTCTAAACGCAAGAGTTACGGCGTATAAATCTCGCAAATCCGGCAAGACTGGTTAGCGAGGTGATAATAGATGAGTGAACAAAAGAAAGATTTCCAAGTCCAAGAAGAAGCTCCTAAATCGAACCAAGGAGCGCAAGGCGGCAATACCTCATCCTGGAAGAGATTGCTCGGCAAGAAGTGGGTATTCCCGGCGACGTACATGGCAGCAGCGGCAATCATCTTAACGTTAATGTGGGTGTATCAGGGAGCGGGAACGTTCAATAAGAAAACCGCTATCTCGGACCCCGCTAAGACAGGGACGGTAACGGAGAATGTCTCCGGGCCGGATGCCGTCGCGACGACTGCCAAGCAAGAGACGATGCAGTGGCCGGTTGCTAACCGTGCAGAGCTGGAAGTGATTCTGCCTTTCTTCGACAACAAGGCTTCGAGTGAAGTCAGACAAGCGGCTATGGTCGAGTATGGCGATACCTTCACTCCGCATATCGGGATGGATTTTGCCAAGGGTGACAATCAAGCGTTCGATGTGTTAGCGGTAGCGAGCGGCAAGGTCACGGCTGTACAGAAAGACCCTATCGTCGGGAATTTGATTGAAGTTACGCACAGCAGCGGTCTGGTCTCGGTTTACCAGAGCCTCGCTGAAGTCAAGGTCGCCAAGGACGCCGAGGTCAAGAAGGGCGATGTGCTCGCCAAAGCAGGGCGCAATGAGCTGGAGAAGGATCAGGGTGTACATCTGCACTTCGAGCTTCGTCAGGGCCAAGGCGGTCCGGCTCTCAATCCGGAACAGTATATTGTGGAACAATAAGCGCAAAGCAAGCAGGGGAGTAGGCCTCCCCTGCTTTTTTCATTCATAAGCGTCTATCAGCCTTCGGCAAGCGCCTTCAAATGGCCTGTCCTTGAAAATAATTGTACATTCCAAGCTTGTCACACCCGTGAAACAAAGAATATAAGCGTGGGCTCCTCATATACTGTACCAAACTAACTCGAGTAGGGAGGCGAGGGGAGTGCACGATTACATCAAGGAACGGACCATTAAGATCGGCCGCTGCCTGGTGGAGACCAAGCATACGGTTCGCACCATAGCCAAGGAATTCGGTGTTTCCAAGAGCACGGTGCACAAGGATCTCACGGAGCGTCTGCCGGAAATCAATCCGGAGCTTGCCAATCAGGTTAAGCACATTCTCGAATATCACAAGTCCATCCGTCACCTGCGCGGGGGGGAAGCGACCAAAATCAAGTATCGCAAGACTCGGAACCCGAAGTCACAGGATAAGCTGGTCACGGTGAAGTAGAAGCGTCTCCAATCGGCGGCTTGAAGCGGAGAAACCAGCCGTCAGGCAAGAAGGTAAGAAGGTCCTTGTCTCTCCCTGCCCGTTCCAACTGTGCATAAGCGAGTTTTGTCGAAAAATCAGTCGTAAAAAAGAGGAATTTCCATATCGATGGCGAATTTACCTACATAACATATATCACTCGCAGTGCCGCTTCTTCATTGAAGGGTTGGACGGTTGGTTAGGGAGGATTATTAAGGATGTTAAGCAAGGATATCGGAATAGATCTGGGGACCGCAAACGTCCTGATTCATGTCAAAGGTCGGGGCGTGGTCCTGGATGAACCATCCGTTGTTGCTATTGAAAGCGACACGAAAAGGGTACTGGCCGTTGGCGAGGAAGCCCGTCGTATGGTCGGACGGACGCCTGGCAATATTATCGCCATCCGTCCGTTGAAGGACGGGGTCATCGCCGATTTCGAAATTACGGAAATGATGCTGAAATATTTCATTAATAAAGTGGGCGGGAAAAATTGGTACAGCCATCCTCGTATTCTGATCTGCGCTCCGACGAATATCACGTCCGTGGAGCAGAAGGCGATCCGTGAGGCTGCCGAGCGGAGCGGGGCGCGTGAAGTCTTCCTGGAGGAGGAGCCCAAAGCTGCTGCGATCGGTGCGGGCATGGACATTTTCCAGCCTAGTGGTAATATGGTCGTAGATATCGGCGGCGGAACGACGGATGTGGCGGTATTGTCGATGGGCGATATCGTCACGTCCTCGTCTGTTAAAAACGCGGGGGACCGATTCGACTTGTCCATTACGAAGTACATCAAGACCAAGTACAAGCTGCTGATCGGTGAACGGACAAGCGAGGATATTAAGATCAAGATCGGGACGGTCCATCCGGACGGGAAGAAAGAGACGATGGACATCCGGGGACGCGATATGGTGAGCGGCCTTCCTCTGACGATGACGATCAATGCACAGGAGATCAAGGAAGCGCTGTGGGAGCCTGTATCCACGATTGTAACGGCTGCAAAGACCGTGCTGGAGCGGACGCCTCCGGAGCTGTCAGCCGATATTATCGACCGCGGTGTCATCCTGACGGGCGGCGGTGCCATGCTGCACGGGATCGATCAGCTGCTGGCGGACGAGCTCAAGGTTCCCGTGCTCATCGCAGAAGATCCGATGCACTGCGTTGTCAAAGGAACAGGCATTATGCTGGACAACCTGGATAAGGTTTCGAAACGCAAATTTTAGGGAGGCACGAAATCCATGTTAAGAGGCCTGTATACTGCCGCATCTGGTTTGATTGCCCAACAGCGCAAGCATGATATCGTGACGAATAATATTTCGAACATCAATACGCCTGGATTCAAGGGAGGCAATGGAATCAACCGATCCTTCCCCGAGATGCTGATTTCCCGCGTGCGGGGCGGGCAGGACGAGCCGGGGGGCACCTCGATCGGGCGTATTCACACCGGTGTGATGGCGGAAGAGAATGTGTCTCTGCATGCGCAGGGGGATATTCAGGAGACGAATAATCCGTTTGACTTTGCCTTGATTTCCAACATTCAAGTACCCGGCGCGCAATTCGATAGCTCAGGCAAGTATGTGGACGAGAATGGCCAGCGGGTCATCCAGCCGCAGGCTTTCTTCACCGTGATCAATGCTGCCGGCGAACAGCGGTATTCCCTCAACGGAAAATTCGCAGTCGATGCGGAGGGACAACTGCATGATGCCGACGGGCATCAGGTCATTGGCCGAGATGGACAACCTATCGTGCTGGTAGAGCCAGGTACGACCACGCCGATCACCAACTTCCGGATCACGCGCTCCGGAGTGTTCACGAATGTGGATGGACAGCCTATCAACAACTTGAACGGGCAGGCGATGACAATGAGCATCACGCGAGTCGAAGACCCGAACAGTCTCGTGCGCGAGGGCAACGGCTTGTACCGGCTTGCGGATCCGGATCAGGGCGGCTTCCGGTTGATTGATGCCCAGGATCAGGTAGAGGTGCGGCAGGGCTACGTGGAGCGCTCCAATGTGGATGCGGGCCAATCCATGGTTGATCTGATGTCCGCCCTGCGGGCCTATGAGGCCAATCAGAAGATGGTGCAGTTTTACGATAAAAGCATGGAAAAAGCAGTCAATGAAGTCGGGCGCGTCTAAGCCAGCTGCGGGCAGTTCTATCTCGCGTTGTCAATCAGGAGGAGCGTTTAGATGAACAACTCAATGATCAATTCATCGGTGAGCATGCATGCTCTGCAGCAGAAGCTGGACTTGCTTGCCAATAATATTTCGAACGTCAGCACCACCGGTTACAAGCGAAAGGAAGCTTCCTTCCAGGACGTACTGACCAGTGTCAAGCAGCAGCCGCAAAATTTTCAGAAGCAGGGGCGGTTAACGCCGCTCGGTTACAATCAAGGCTGGGGCAGTAAGCTGGTGGAAGCCCAGCTGAATATGGAGCAGGGTTCGCTGCAGAATACAACGAACCCGCTTGATTTTGCTATTGAGGGTAACGGCTTGTTCGAGATTGCTACGGTCACGCTGGATGCGAATAATGTGCCGGTACAGACGACCCGCTGGACGCGCAATGGGGCGTTCGATATTTCTCCGTCCGTCGACCAGAACGATCCCGACGGTTACCTGACGACCAAGGACGGTCATTATATCGTAGGAGCAGATGACAATCCAATCCGGGTTCCGGCTAATCATCGGATCGCTGTACAGCCGGATGGTCAGGTCATCGCCTATAATGAAGCCGATCGCACCGCTCCGCCGGTCAATCTCGGCCAGATTAAGACCGTACGCGTTGTCCGTCCTCAGCTCCTTCAGCAAGTCGGGGATAACCTCTATGCGCTGCCGGCTGATATCACTCCTCAGCAGCGGGAGGAGATTCTGCAGACGGTAACGGCGGCCAACAATACGGTTGACCCGATTACCGTGCGCCAAGGCTTTATCGAGCAATCCAACGTCAATTTGTCGCAAGAGATGACTGAGCTGGTGACGGTTCAACGGGCGTTCCAGTTGAATGCCCGCGCGATTTCGTCCTCCGACCAATTGATGAATCTGGCCAATAATTTGCGCGCGTAATGGCCTTACGTAAAGCGAGGTAAAAGGTTTGAGCGATAACCGAAAGAAAGCGAAGCCGGCAGCCAAGACTTGGGTCAAGGTGTTCAAGGCGATCGTAAGATGGACGTGGATTCCGATCGCCTGCTTGGCGGCGCTTTTTATAGGACTTTTGGTAGGGTATGTGTATGTAGGCAAGCAGCCGCTGGAGGAGGCTTGGGATCTGGCCACCTGGCGGCATCTGTTCGACCTTGTCTTTGCCGATACGTAAAACAGCAGGATAACCGAGACTCCCGTGCAGGGAGTTTTATTTTTTTCCTGATAAAGGTATAATGAATGGATGTAGGGGGGACTAGCGCTGTGTGGAATCTGCCCAATGCATTAACGGTATGCCGCCTTCTCCTGATTCCTGTATATGGGGTCGTATTTGCATCGGGATTCGTCAAAAGCGCTTTTTTTGTGCTGCTGGCGGCAGGTCTGACGGATGTGCTGGATGGTTATGTGGCACGCAAGAACAATCAGGTTACCGTGGTTGGCCGGATGCTCGATCCGCTCGCAGACAAGCTCATGATGCTGACGGTGATCTTGTCGCTTTTATTCTCGGGGATGATCTCATGGCTGGCAGCCGGGGCGATCTTTCTGAGGGACGCGGGCATGATTATTGGCTCGGCCGTATTTCACTTCCGCGGTAAACAGACCGTTCCCGCCAATGCGCTAGGCAAGCTGACGACCGTACTATTCTACGTCGCCATTATGCTGATCATTTTTCAGCTTCCGTTTGCCCATGCGTATCTCTGGTTCGTTATTATTATTTCTTTTGTGGCTTCAGCCATCTATATTCTTCAATTTGTGCTGCTGAATAAGCGGAGCGTCGGTCATTAGCCGGTCTTGACCGGTAAAAAAGAGCTCATGCCCAGCTTCACAGCACAGCGGCTGCAAACCTTTCGCATAAGCTCCCTTATATCAACCTTCATTACTGCAGATCATGAAGGGACAAGCGTTATTTTTTGCCAAACCGGGTCTATTTTATTCGATGAAGGGAGTTTATCTATTTATGTATGATGCACAGCAAGTTCAAGAGATCATTCCTCACCGCTATCCGTTTCTGCTCGTCGACAAAATTCTTGAAGTGGAGCCTGGTGTTAGAGCGGTAGGCCTGAAAAATGTGACCATCAACGAACCGTTTTTCCAAGGCCATTTCCCTGGATATCCGGTCATGCCTGGTGTTCTGATTACCGAAGCGCTGGCTCAGGTCGGGGCCGTGGCACTATTGAAAGTGGAAAGCAATCAAGGTAAAATCGGGCTGCTGGCCGGCATAGACGGCTTCCGGTTCAGGGATCAGGTCAAGCCCGGCGATACGCTCATCCTGGAGGTCGTGATTACCAGACTGAAGGGAACCATCGGTAAAGGCCAGGCTACAGCCAAGGTCAATGATCGTGTCGTGGCCGAAGGCGAGATCATGTTTGCGCTGGCGAACAAGGAGTAGAGCAGCCAGGGAGTTGGGACACCAGGGAGATTTCTAAGGGTATCTACATATATACAGGTGGAGGAGATGGATGGATGAGTACGCAAGCGCATGTGCAAGAGCAATATAAGCTGTGGTTGAACGACCCGGCCATTGATCAGGCAACGAAGGAGGAGCTCGAGGCTATCTCCGGGGACGAGAAGGAAGTTGAGGATAGGTTCTACCGGGATCTTGAGTTCGGTACAGGCGGACTGCGGGGAGTTATCGGTGCAGGTACAAACCGGATGAACGCCTATACGATCGCAAGGGCGACGCAGGGGCTGGCTCAATTTCTGTTGAAGTCCGGTACGGAGTCACCTTCGGTTGCCATTGCCTATGATTCGCGTAACCAATCTCCTGAATTTGCCTTGGAGACGGCAAAGGTACTGGCCGGGAACGGCATTAAAGCCTATGTGTTCGAATCGCTGCGGACGACACCGGAGCTGTCGTTTGCCGTACGCTTCCTTCAGGCATCCGCGGGCGTCGTGATCACGGCGAGCCACAATCCTCCTGAATATAACGGGTATAAAGTATATGGCCATGACGGCGGTCAGCTCGTGCCGGATCAGGCCGAGCAGGTCATTGCCGAGATTCGCGGCGTGCAGTCGTTCGCAGACGTCCGCCGCCTGTCCCGGAGTGAAGCAGAGAGCCAGCGTCTGCTAGAGTGGATCGGCGACTCGGTTGACGCCGCCTACATCCAAGCCGTGACCTCGGTAAGCCGGAACGCGGATCTGGTATCGCGGCTGGGCGACAGCTTCCGCATCGTATTTACGCCGCTGCACGGAGCGGGCAACCTGTCCGTACAGGCCGCGCTTGCGACGATCGGCTTCGAGCATGTGCATGTCGTGCCGGAGCAAGAGCAGCCGGATGCGAACTTCTCCACGGTCAAGTCGCCGAATCCGGAGGAGCGCGAGGCGTTCACGCTGGCCATCCAGCAGGCCAAGGAGATCGACGCCGATATTATTATCGGCACAGACCCGGACTGCGACCGGATGGGCGCTGTGGTCAAGGACCCGCAGGGCGAATATTTCGTGCTGACGGGCAACCAATCAGGCGCGATTATGGTTGATTATTTGCTTCGCAGTCTCAAGGAGCAGGGCGAGCTGCCGGATAACGGTGTGGTCGTCAAGACGATCGTAACCAGTGAGCTGGGTGCCGTAATTGCTGAGAGCTATGGAGCCCAAGTCGTCAATACGCTAACCGGCTTCAAATATATCGGCGAGAAAATGACCCAGTACGAACATACGGGCGAAGCGAAGTTCCTGTTCGGCTATGAAGAGAGCTACGGCTATCTGGCCGGCACCTACGCACGGGATAAGGATGCGGTGATTGCCTCTATGCTGATCTCTGAGGCTGCCGCTTATTATAAGAGCAAGGGCAAGACGCTGTATGACGTCCTCCAGGAGCTATACGCCCAGTATGGCTACTTCTTGGAGAAGCTGGAGTCCCGGACGCTCAAGGGCAAGGATGGAGTAGAGAAGATTCAGTCGATTATGCAGGACTGGCGCTTGCAGCCCCCAGCGGAGCTGAACGGGCTGAAGGTCCTAAAGGTTGAAGATTTTTCGGAGGGCTTATACGGACTGCCGTCAGAAAACGTGCTGAAGTATACGCTGGAGGATGATTCCTGGTTCTGCTTGCGCCCTTCGGGGACGGAGCCGAAGATTAAAGTTTACTTCGCTGTACGAGGCGAAACGGGCGAAGCGGCAGCCGCTTCGATCTCGGGCCTTGTGCAGAACGTGATGTCCCGTGTGGATCAATTTCAGTAGACAGTGGGAGCTGACAGCGTGAAGGAAAGGTATGCAAGGTGGAACAAATTGGCGATTAAAGGATTGTGGTGGCTGGTCATCCTCGGGATGCTGGCCTCCCTTCCTGTGGCGTACGAGCGGCACCAGACTGAACAGAATTCCGGGCGGAAGGTTGATGTGGTCTTTGATTATCGAGATCTGCTGGAGATCTCGGATTCGCAGCCGGATCCTCGCAGCTTCATCGATCAGCAGCTGAAGCTACTCAAGCAGCATGGCGTGCGTTCGTTGTCCGTCTATGAGGCTACCTTGAACGAGCTGAAGCTGAGCCGGCGCATCGAGGTGTTCTCCTCTCACGAGGCGACGGCATTGACGCAGACTCCGATTTCGCCCAACGAGAATTTTACCTATATCTTGTTGACGGAGAAAGAGTCGGAGCAGCGTGTCCGGGAGATGATCGAGAAGAGCTTCGGCCAGCTGAATGTTCAGGTCCGTCCCTGGAGCTACAAGAACCAGCCGGGCTTGATCATACAGATGGGGCTGGAAGAATCATTGATGCAGACGTTGGACCCGGATTTCCTCACCATGCAGAAGCTTAAAGAACAAGGGTTCTCGCTGGTCGTTCGTTTGTCCAACCGCCGGCCTTTCCAAACGAATCCGATGGACAAGCTGTTAGGCGATCTCCAGAGACTTGGCGTCAAATGGATTATCGTCGACGGCGATTCGGTCCCGGGCTTTGTCAGCGCCGAAGATACCGTGAATTTGGATAAAATGGGTGAGATGCTGCGCGAGCATCAGATCGGTCTCGCAGCTATCGAGATGCAAAAAACGCCGCAAAAGGGCTTTAACGGCCTGGCGAAACGCATCCACCATCAAGTCGTCAGACTTCATTCCTTCACAGAGTCCGACTCGACAAAGCTGACGGAAAGTCTGACCGAGGAAGAACTGAACGGACGTATCCAGGGCGTAGCCGACCGGCTCGTGCTGGCGGTGAAAGACCGCAACATCCGGATGCTGTTCCTCAATGCTCGGGCCGTCAAGAGCGCCGACAAGGGCAAGATCGTTAACCCGCTCGACGCTATGTATCAAGCGCTGGACGGACCGGATGGAGCGCTGCCGCGCATCGAGAAGGCCGGGTATACGTTCGGGACGGCGCAAAGCTTCCAATTAGTTCACTCCGGCTGGCAAACAGTCGCCAAGCTGCTGCTTTGGATCGGCGCCGTCGCTCTCATCGCGCTGATGGTCTCCTACTTTGCGGCTGAGCTGACACTTGTGGTCTTCTTGCTAGGCATGCTGGGCTCGGCGGGATTGTTCGTCTTAAGCTCCAGCATATTCTCGCAAGCATTGGCGCTTGGAGCTGGAACCAGCGCATCCTCATTGGCCATCATGTTCGCTCTGCGGGCGGCCAAACGGAAGCGTGAGAATCCGACAGGCTCCCGTATCGGGTTTAGCGTGCTGCTCCTGGTCCGGACGTCACTCATATCCGTTATCGGCATCTTGTTTATCGTGGGGCTGCTGAATCAGATCACGTATGCGCTTGTGCTGGAGCAGTTCCGCGGCGTAAGCATCCTGCATCTGGCCCCGATCGTGATCGCCGGGCTGTACTGGCTGCTGTTCCTGGAGCCGATCAGTCATAGGGAGCGGTTGCTTCGTACACGTGAGCTGCTGTCTAAGCATATCAGTATTCTCTGGGTCATCACGGCTGCAGTGATTGCCGCAGCAGGCTTCTACTATTTATCAAGAACGGGTAATGAAGGGACGACGACGGGCGTTGAGCGTTACTTCCGCTCCTTCCTGGAGAATACACTGGGGGTTAGACCGCGGATTAAAGAGTTTTTATTCGCTCACCCTTTATTTATTCTCGGAGCGTACTTGAGCTTTAAGTATAGAAACGCTTTGATTCTTATTCTGATCGGAGTTATCGGACAGGCATCTGTCGTTGATACGTTTGCCCATCTGCACACACCGCTCGTCATTTCCTCCATCCGGATTGTATACGGGCTCGCGTTCGGCACCTTAATCGGGTTCGCACTGATCGCCGTTTGGGAGATTATCGTGAGGAGTTGGCGTCGTTGGGTATCCCGCATCAACGCATCGTAATTTCAGGCTATTACGGCTTTAACAACAGTGGCGATGAAGCGGTGCTTCAATCAATATTATTCGCTTTGCACGAACAGGGGGAGCGTCAGGGGATTCGATTCACCCCTGTCGTGCTCTCCATCAACCCCGAATGGACTACCCGGACCTACGGGGTCGAGGCTGTCCACCGGATGAGACCCAAGGAAGTATGGAGAGCCCTGCAGCAGGCGGATGGACTGATCAGTGGCGGCGGCAGCCTGCTGCAGGATGAGACCAGCGCCAAGACCATTCCTTACTACATCGCTGTCATTCGGATGGCCCAGTGGCTGAAGAAACCGGTATTTATCTATTCGCAGGGGATTGGCCCGGTTCATCGCAAGCTGTTCTATGGGATGATACGCTCCGCCTTCCGGCGTTGCGAGGAAATCATGGTTCGCGATGAAGAATCCAGAGCTCTACTGCTGCGCATGGGGCTAAGCGAGCAGAAGGTACAGGTCGTGCCCGATCCGGTGATGGGCATGCCGCTGCGTGAGGGTGTTACAATCAGGCCTGCGCAGGACGAGTCCCCTGTTATCGGTGTGTCCGTGCGATGGTGGAACGAAGACCGCTCGGAGCTGAAGGCGGTTGCCGAGGCGCTGCGGCAGGTGTTGGAGCAGACTTCGGCTACGGTGCGGTTCCTGCCCTTCCACCTTCCGTCGGATGAACAGGCTTCCCTGTATGTCCAAGAGCAGTTGGGGGAACGTTATAAAGCGAGAACGACTATCGTCCAGAACGTTACTCATCCCCAAGACATGCTTGCGGAAGTGGCTTCCTGTCAAGTGTTGCTCGGTATGAGATTACATGCACTGATCTATGCGGCTGGCCAATATGTCCCGATGGCCGGACTGTCCTATGATCCGAAGATCGATCAGTTCTTGAATCGTCTGGATATGAAGGCGGCTACGAGTACCGTGCATCCGAATGCAGAGGCGATAGCGACCGAGCTGTTGGATCGGCTGAATCAGCGTGAGAAGTGGCTGGAAGCTAAGCAGAGTTCAATTGCCAAGCTCCAACAGGAAGCGCAGCTTCCGGCCGAGCGAATTGCCGGCTTTTTTGCCCGCAAGCTGCGTTGAGTTCCAGACCGTCTAAATGCCATTGCAATGATTAATGACTAAACTTGTGAATATGTCCGGATGATTCCAGAAACTCTTCGTTGAAAATTGGCGTGAGAAGAAGCAATTCGCCGTGAAAGCGATACGTGAGAAGGAAAATGTCCAAAAACCTTGAAAAACTATGAAAACCACCTGAAAACCGCCCAAATTCATCGAAAATGCGTATGGAGTTTAACGGATTGCGCGCGTATAATTTGAAGTGTTTGGGGGTTTCATAGACAAAAGGGGTTGTGAACACGCATATGAATTGGTTATACGTGATCGGATTCGCTGCAGCTTTGATGATCGCATTGTTAATGACACCACTGGTCAAGCGTTTTGCCTTCTGGGTCGGAGCTGTCGATGCGCCGAATCACCGCAAGGTACATAGTCGGATTATGCCTCGTCTAGGCGGACTGGCTATTTTTGTAGCTTTCGTGGCTTCCTATTTTGTAGTTTCTCCGGCGATGGGTTCGCTGAAATCCGATGTTATCTTCGGGCTTCTGGTGGGCGGCGCGATTGTCGTGCTTATCGGGGCGTTAGATGACCGTTTTGATTTATCCCCGAAAATTAAATTGCTTGGGCAAGTTTTAGCTGCGAGTGTGGTTGTGTATTCAGGCGTAGTCATCGATCTGGTCAATGTGCCGTTCGGCGATCAAGTCATTTCTCTGGAATGGCTGGCGGTGCCGCTGACGATCTTCTGGATTGTAGGCGTTACGAATGCAATTAATCTGATCGATGGATTAGACGGGTTATCGGCAGGCGTTTCTGGCATTGCGACTACGACCATTTTGATCCTGGCCCTTATGATGGGCAACGTCACCGTTGTCCTGCTGTGTACGCTGCTGCTCGGAAGTATCGGAGGCTTTTTATTCTATAACTTCCATCCAGCCAAAATTTTTATGGGTGATTCAGGGGCCTTATTCCTCGGGTTTACCCTGGCGACCTTATCTGTTCTTGGATTCAAGCAAGCGACGGTTGTCTCTTTGCTCGTGCCTATCATGATTCTCGGTGTTCCTTTATCCGATACATTCTTCGCGATCTTGCGCCGCTGGGTCAACAATCTGCCAATCTCGGTTGCGGATAAAAGTCATTTGCATCACTGCCTGCTTCAGCTTGGCTTTAGTCATCGTACGACCGTATTGATCATTTACGGCATTGCAGCAGTTTTCGGATCTTCGGCGGTACTTCTGTCTTATATGTCCCAGCAGGAAACGCTGTGGGGGACGGTGCTGCTTGTAGTTATTTTGTTGTGCGTTCTCGTCCTTGGAGCTGAAGCGATCGGCATTATCAGCAAGACGAAAAAACCAGTTCTGCGCTTTCTTAACAAGATAGGATTGAAAGCCAATCTGCTGAATGCCAAGTCCAGAAACAACTAAAACATCATGATCCCATAGATTCAGCCCGAGCCTCCGCGGCTCGGGTTTTTATGTGCTTGTAAATTATATGAAATACTAAAAAAAATGAGGTTTCCAGCCGATAACAAAAGTACATCAACTTTTTTTCCGGTCGTCGTATCCGAGCGATGTGGAGTAAGAGTCTGGAGGGAGGCCTTTCGGTATTCTACATAGGGATTCGTTCGTCATGAAGAACGAACGGCGGATGATGCGACGCTTCATAGTGTAAGTCCATTCAAAATTTATGATACCCGGCAAGGAGGAGTAGAACTTGAAACGCCAAGCAACCCGCATAACTTCCGCATTGCTTATCTTTGCAATGCTGCTTACGTTATGGACACCACTGCCAGCCAATGCGGCGACTGCGGTTACGATTTCCATCTCGAACCTGAACAATGTATCGGCGCCTGCAGCAGGCGATGGCAACAAGCCGTCTTCGAGCCAAACAGTCGATACCTTTACTACCAATCCGGTCACGATCACGGCAAACTTCTCAGGCATTCCGGACAATCAGGTGCAAGGGATTTATCTTCGGATTACCAATACGACCACGCTGAAGGTGACCGAAGATAAAGCGAACAAGCCCGTCCAGAATGGCAACGAAGTGACGTTTAACAACGTGCTGTTGACCCAGGGCTTGAACAAAATTGAATTGAAGCACGATGCCTTCGGCTATACCTCGGTTCCCGGCTGGGCCAATTTTTCGGCTGCTATGTCCATTAGCGATCTCGCTTTGAACGGCCAGCCCTTGATCGAGAACTCCACCTTGAAGAAGGCAGGGAGCCTGCAGTCCATTACAGGTACCGCGGCCAATGCCGACGAGATTACCTTGTATCTGAACGGCGAAGCTTACTATCCGGCAAGCTTTGCGCGCAATAAGTTTACGTTTTATTTCAATACAGGCCGCGTTAGCGATATGAAGATCAGGCCGGGCAACAATGAGCTTACCTTCGTGGCGAAGCAGGGCAATAATACGTATTCGCTAAAACGTAAGTTCATTTATGACAACGGCGAGGCGTACCCCTATGATATAGCTATATCAGGCATGACCATGTCAGACTGGAAGCCTATCTACAATCGGCCAACCATTGAAACGGAAGATATTACAGATGTTTCTGTAAATATGAAGCTGAGAACCATCTCCTCTTCCGTTTATGAATATGAGCATGCATATATATCCTTAGCAGGGACGGAAAGTAAGTATAAGGTTCGATACAACTTTGCGACCAAAGACTTCACTGTCCTGTCCAGCCCGGATGCCCCGCCTCCTAGTAAAGGTCAACCACGCGAAAACAAGCGGATCGATCCAGTGCTTGAATCAGGCGACTTTGCAACCCATAATATTCAAGTGGATCTGCCTATTGCTACGGGAAGCCAGCTGCAAATTTTGAAGATTCAATATGAAGATACGGACTTTCGCTTAAACCCGATTGAAGAGCTGTACTACTTCGACTTCGTGGATAAAAACAAACCTTATATCGACGGGGATGTTCAGTTGGTTGTCGATGAAGCCAATAATCGTACGGTTGCGTTGAATAAACCTAATGGCACGACACAAATCAACCGGTTCCCATCGAAGCTGCGGGTGCTGACCCAAAATGCAGATAAGGTCATGGTCAAGATCAATGGGCAGCCTTATGACGACGGTCGGGACCCAGCAGTGCCAAATCCGGGCGGTTTGTACACGATGACTGCGACGACAGACTCAACGGGGAAAACCTTCGGTATGGCCGAAATCACACTGAAGGGGATTTCTGACGGGCAAGCCACCTTGGAAGTGATCCCTTACAGCAACGGCGATCCATGGCCGGCGTCGACAAAGACATACTACCTGCAGATCGCTTCTTCACCGCTGCTGATCTTGGACAACGTCTACAACGGCATGGTGATCACGAATAAAGACCTCTTGAGATGCGGCGCTGAGCATCCGTGTATTTCCGGGAGGCTCATGAACCGGGCAGGAGCTCCGGTGGAGGTCTTGCTGAATGGTATCAAGTTGACCCCAATCTTTATGAACGATAAGCAGGAAGTCGATTCGGCTGGGGAGTGGTTTAAGATTTCGGCCGATGACTTAAATAACAGTAAGGCCCTGATTGAGGACGGCAAGAAAATACTGACGTTTACAATTAAGGTAGGCACGCAAGAGGTTGTTTTTAAGTACGAGTTTTTCATTATTTCTGATAATGGCCCGTCTATTGTCATGTTTGATTTGGACTACAATACGACGGACCCTCGGTTTGTGAAAACTTCTACCGGATATACGACTACGGCTCCTCAGATCAACTTGGTAGCCCAAGTGGTCAAGGGAACGTCAAACCCGACCATTACGCTGAGCGTTCAACGCCCAGGCTCTTCGACGGAAAATCCGCTCTCGATGTCGGAGACGAATATTAGCGATACGCCGAGAACGGTACAGCTTCGTCTAGACAAGTATGAGTTCCCGGCAGGCGTATACGGCGAGTATATCTTCACCTTAAAGGTTAGAGCCAGCAACGGCTCCGAAATTCGCCAGCAGTTGCGTGTCAAGCGTGAACCGCAGCCGTATCGCATCATCGATCCACTGTCGGTGGGTTCGACTTTGCAGGATTTGGTACTCGTTAAAAATTCAGCCGGCAAGAGCCAATTGAACATCAATAAAAACTATATGACGCTGTTCATCTTCGCCGAAAATGCAACCGGGGTGCTTGTCGGCAAAGAAGAGGCTGTGTCGCAAAAGGCCTATCCGGGCTTATACCGCTATGATGTGAAAGATTTGAAGCCAGGCAACAATGAGATCAAGTTCACAATCGTTCGTGGAAATAATCAGCAGCCCGGCTCCATCGTGCTGAACAACACGAACACACCAATTGAAGGCCTTCAGTATAAGGCTAAAATGGCCAATTCCTTTAAGGTGTTCAGCGGAGATATCAGCCTGACGTTCCCTAAGGATACGAAGCTGATCCGCAATGACCGCGACCCTAAATTTATTACGACAGAACGCAGCCTGCTGTTTGGGATAGCAAGCACCGTCGACGGCCGCGTGGAGAAGAGCGAGACGCCAGCCTTTAAGGATTTCCTGGTGGAAAAAACGGGGAGATTCCGTCCAGCAAGCAAACGCTACTGGATCGATGCCGGAACGATCGAGGATATTTCCAGTGTAGATCCGGACCGTGAAAATTTAATGACCCAAGCGCTTGTCAAGGGCGGCGGACGTCTGCCTACGGAGAGATCGGATATTAACTCGTCGTTAGGACAGTTCCACAACCGCGATATTAAATATCTGGTCGTTCCTAGTAAGCCAGGGACGTTGACCTTGAAATTTGATTCCGTCATCCGTGATGAAGCATGGAGATATCTGAGCGTATTCCAGTACAACGTGTTCGAGAATCCGAACGGCGGAACTATGCCATCACGCCCTAATGGCGAGTGGAAGAACATCGGCGGAGTTGTTAACAACAAAGACAATACCATTACGGTCCCGATCGATTCTTTTGGCTACTTCCAAGTCATGTACATGGATAACGGGTTCGGAGATTTGGATACGGCCTCTAATAAGCACTGGGCCAAGCTATTTATCGAAGCCTTGTACTCCAAGGGTATTATGCGAAGCAAGGATACAGAGCCTAACCGCTTCCTGCCTGACGAGTATATAACCCGTGGTGAATTCGTGCAGATGCTCGTTAACATCTTCAATATTCCATTGGAGAATCCGGATACCCGCGTCGATACCAGCGATCGTACCTATAATGGTATGTTTATCGACGTGCCTCGAGGCAGTGATCTACGCAGCGGATTCGGGCTGTATGACTTCAAGCATATTGAGGCTGCCGCTCGTGCGGGTATTGTCCGCGGAACCGCAGGCAATATATTCGGACATGATCAGACGCTGACGAGATCGCAAGCGGCGCTGATGATCGCCCGTGCGGCTGATCTCAAAATGTTGGATGTAACGAAGGCCTCTCAGGCGCTGCAGAAGTCCTTCACCGATGGCGCTACGATCACCGATCCGGAGTTCATCCCGGCTATTGAGGCTGTGACGAAGGCCAAACTGATGGATGGTATTCCGAATGATCTGCTGGAAGGGCAGAAGAAAGAAACGGCACGTTTCGATGGCGGCTCTAATATTACAAGAGCGCAAGCAGCAGCTATTGCATATCGTGTGCTGCAGCAGCAAAAGCAATTCCCTAAATAACTATTAGTGGAGAAAAAGGCATCCGAAGCGGGCGATATGCCGTTTCAGATGCCTTTTTAATGTTGATATTAGGAATAGTTAATTCATGATCCAGATGCTATACAAAACGTATTGCATATGGAAAATACTTAGTAATGACGCTTTTGATATATCCGTTGTATACTAAGCTTCGTAAGCAAGCGGCACACGTCAAGGCAGGCCGGGCTTGCAATCATTTGCTCAGAAAAAAACAAAAAAAGTTTTTTCAAAGAGCGCAACTTTTGAAAGAGCCCTGCGTTTAATACATTGAAAACAGCAAAAGGTAAGGAAATTACAAACAAAGAGCAAGGTTTGGATAATATTCACAAAATACGCTCTTTACCTTTACTGGCAAGACAGTGTATAATGTTCAGTGGTATGCAAGTGTAAGTTTGTCCATCATTAGTGTTTACTAGTTTCTGCAATTTTATACGTTGCAGACTTAACTAAGCTACATTTTGCTCGCTCAACTCTGGGAAGGGGGTGAATCGGCTAATGAGGGAATCGGGCTATAGTTTGTCTAAAGAAAACTCACAACAACCGAAAGATATCCGAGGAGGAGAAAAAAAGGTTATGAAGAAAAGTTTATCCGCAATCCTGTCTTTGGCAATGGCATTCTCGATGTTTTCTTCCGTGGCATTCGGCGCTGACGATGCTGCTGCTGATGCTGCTAAGAAGAAATCGTCTGCTGACTTCGACGATCTGAAAGATCTGACTCCAGAACAAAAAGCAATTTTCGATCAATTGATCGGCGCTGAAGTATTCGACGGCGTAGGCGAAAAAACATTCGGTTTGAAAGACAAAATGAACCGTGCTCAATTCGCTAAAGTTGCAGCTTTGATCTTCAAACTGGATGTTGACAAATCAAAGAGCACTTCCAGCTTCTCCGATGTTAAAGCAGAAGATCCAGCTAACGGCTACGCTCTTCCTTACATCGAAGCTCTGAAAGCAGCTGGCCTGACTGATGGCTACGCTCCAGGTCAATACAACCCTGCTGGCGAAGTTACTAAGCAAGAACTCGCTACTTTCTTGATCCGTGGTCTTGGTTGGGAAGCAGACGCTAAAGCAAGCACTGGCGTAAGCGACAAAACCGTTTCTGACTGGGCTAAAGGCTATGTAGCTGTAGCTATCGAGAAGAAAATCCTGACTAGCGGTGCAGACGGTACGTTCGGCGGTACTTCCGCAGCTACTCGCGACATTCTCGTATTGGCTTCCTACGAAGCTGAAAAGCAATATGTACCACAAGGTAAAGTTAGCGTAACTGAAGCAAAAGCTTCTGGTTACAATCAAGTAACAGTATCTTTCAACAAACCAGTTGACACAGACAAAGCTAAATTCTCCTTGAAAAAGGGAACGCTTGACCTGGAAACAACTGCTAAGTTCTCCGATGATAAGAAATCCGCTGTCTTGACGCTTAAAGACGGTAAAATCAACGCTGGTTCTTACTCTGTTGCTGTAACTGGAGTGGATGCTATTGACAAGTCCACCGCAGAATTTACAGCTGAAGACGAAAAGCTCGTTAAACTGAGCTTCGTGAACCCAAGCGAAAAGATCGCTAAGTCCCCGAGCGTAACGGTTAAGGTTAAAGCTGAAAACCAATACGGCGAAAGTTCTTCGATCACAGGTGGTAGCTACACAGCTCTTGCTGGCGGCGAATCCGTTTCTGTTAAGCGTAATGAAGATACAGGCTTCCTTGAGTTGGAATTGAACACTTCCAAGAGAAGCAACGGTACTGAGTACACTAGTGAGCTTGACGTTGTTCCGATTAATATTTATCTGACCAACTCCAATATCTCCGCTCAAAAGACTTTGAAAGTCAGCACGGAGCCTATTGTTAGCAAAATTGAACTTGGAACTCCTAAGTATTCTACTGGTGGCACAACGTTGACTGGTGATGGTGAGTATGTTGAATTGCCAATCACTCGTTATGACCAATTTGGCGATATCTATAAAGATAACGACAAATTCGTTGGTAACTACCAAGGTTTGAGCGACCGTCTGAAAGCTGAAGTTACTCTTACTCCATGGAGCGACGAAGCCCTTACTTTCGACAAAGACTCGGCTAAGAAAGATAAGCTGAGAATCAACTTGTCGAAGAACATTGACAAAGCTGGCGACTACACAGCAACTGTTTATGTAAGTGGTGCTTCGGCTACTGCAACGCTCTCCGTTAAGTCTTCCAAGATTGCTACAAGCGTTGACTTCGGTACAGCAAAAGGCGTTCTTGCAGTAGGGGATAAAGATAAGTATATCCCAATCATTGCATATGATGCTGCTGGAAATAAGCTTTCTCCAGAGGATATCGTTGATAATGCTAAAAACAACCGCTTTACAATCAGCGTTTCCGGTGCGAACGTTCCTTCCGGCAACTTGAACGGCGGTAACAACGCAATCGTTCAAAGCGGTGAGCATAAAGGCGAAATTAAGCTGTCGGAAATTACTGCTGGTAAAGGCGGAGTTGTTTACATCAACCTCGGTATCTACACAGCTAATGTTCAAGTGAACAAATATCAACAATTGTCTGTTCAAGAAGCTCGTGTTGCTGAAACGGTTAAGGTTCAAGCTGGTTACGGCGAGCCTAAGCACAGAGCGGCCGGCGTAGGTGCAGAATCCAAAGTTAAGTGGGTTGTGTATGACCAACACGGCGAAGTTCTAGATCAACTTCCAGATGCTAACAAAGATAACTACCGAGTAGTAGTATCTGTAACTGATGCAACTTATGTTTCTGTTAACCGTGATGTAACTAAGGACGGCGCTACTAGCCGTACTATTAACGGGGCAGACTTCGAAAACGAATTTAACGGCAAAGAATTTGTTGTTAAAACTACAGGTGTTCCTGACGACAAAGCTTCTGGAGATGCTCTGAAACCTGTTCTGAAAGCTACTCTTCAAAAGAAAGTAGTTAATGCTAGCAACGTTGCAGAATGGACTAACGTTAAAACAGAAGAGAACGAAGTTAGAATTCTGAAGAAGAATGACAAACTGACTTACTCTGTTGGAGCCGTTAAAGATCTGTATGCTGCATTGGATAGCGGACAGACAAACAAATTTAAAGGTGATAGCGACAATGCGAACTACCCGACCGCAAAAGAATACGCGAACGGTCTGGGTAGAGGCCTTAGCGTTAACGCTAAAGATGCCTCTGGTAACGATGTTGCACTTCCGCCTCTTATTGTAGCTGTAAGTTCGCAAGACAATAATGTTGTTCATGCTGTATACAATAACGGGTTCAAGTGGAATTATGAGACGGATGCAATTGAAGCATCTGCTGGTGATAACAACAAAGCAAGAGTTGTAGGTAACAAGCCTGGTTCTACTACAGTTACTGTTTCCTACAAAACACTTGACGGTGACACCAAAGAATCTGTTGTTAACGTAGTAGTTAAGAATGATCAAGTTAAGGTTGCTTCCTTGAAGGCTCGCAACTCCAAAGTAAACACATCTGCAGGTGTTCAAAAGGCAGCAGCTCTTCAAGACTTGTTGGTTGTTGATAACTATGGTATCGAGTACGATGGTGACAAGATTAATGCCTTCAAGAACTTTACAGGTGTGATTTACTCTGTGAACTCTAGCGATATCGAAGGTAATGGCACTGTAACTGTAGACAACAACACTGGCAAGATCACGATTGGTGCAGGTGTAACGAAATTCATCCTGAGAGCTACTACAGGAACCTTCTCCGCTTCGACAACAGTAACTGTTAAATAATTGCCCTTATCTTCACTAGGAGCCCGTTAGGGCTCCTTTTTCATTTACTATTCGTTATCTTAAGGAGGAACCGAGCTTAAAATGAAAACATACAAACTCCTATTAAGTGTCGGCATGCTCTGGTTTGGCTCCATCATGACCGTCAATGCAGTGGGCACAACACCGGGATCTGTGGATGATCCTATTATTACTAAAAGCTATTTGGATCAGTACATAGCCCAGCATATTTCTGATCTGTTGAACAAACCTGGTGATCAAAATTCCGCAAGCCCCCCTAAAACACCTGATCACAACCAAGGCGGGACTGCGCCTCTGTCCGTAATTAAGCTTGGATCGACTCAGACCTTATATGGCGAATCAGGCACTGAATTCATCGTCAGATCGGGCAAAGTGACGGTCGTTAGTTCGGAAGATGGAGTGGCTGATGTCACTTCGGGTAAAGACCTTTCTCCTGGGACAGGAGTCGAACTAAATCACTTACTTATCGTTCCACGCGAGGGACGAGGAATTAAACCCGATGCTAAGAATAAGCAGGATATTTTCGTGATGGTCCGTGGCGGATACACGATCCTGAATGCTGACGGCACGAAGGTTACTCCATAATTTTACCCGTAGGACCAAAAGTTCATACGTGTTGCGGATTCGTCTGCGGATATAATAAGGCCACCATCGATCAAAGGAGGCTAACGCAATGGCGAAGAGCAATAAGAAAGTGGTACCCGAAAGCGGGAAGGCGCTGGATGTTCTCAAGTATGAAATTGCTGCAGAGTTGGGTTTGCCCGTTGGTAAGCATGTGGCCAGTATGAATGTGGAGTTTGCGACTGAGCTTGGTTCAATTTCTTCTCAATCTGTGAAAGAGGATTATTGGGGACATATCGCTTCGAGGGATGCCGGTGCAGTCGGAGGAACCATCACAGCAAGGCTTATCAAGAAAGCAGAAGAAACATTATTCAGTTTGTAAATAAGGGTTTCTTTTCAAGTCATATCTCATCTAGATAAAGTAAAGATTAGGGGCATCTAGCCGAATTCCTTCATTTTGGATGAGCTGGGCAGGAGTATGTTAATTTTTACAGGATAGGCATTGGATGCATTGACACTGTCTTGCAAATCCAGTAACATACAAAATGAAGGTAGACATTAAAGAAACCTTTTCCACTCGGGAAAGGTTGATTTTTTGTATGTAGGTAGCTTGTCTTTGGTCGCGTCTGAACGAGGGCTTCGATATGTTGGGTTTCATTTATCTATATTAGCAGTAGGAGGTTGTTACTATGTCTATTCCATCCGGTCGTCGTTTATTTACATCCGAGTCCGTGACTGAAGGTCATCCGGATAAAATTTGTGACCAGATTTCTGACTCCGTACTTGATGCGTTTCTGGCAAATGACCCTAACGCTCGCGTAGCTTGCGAAGTATCCGTGGCTACGGGATTGGTACTGGTTATTGGTGAAATCTCGAGCCGATCCGAGTTTGTGGATATCCAATCGATCGCCCGTCAAACGGTGAAAGAAATTGGGTATACGCGTGCTAAATATGGTTTCGACTCTTCGACATGTGCTGTGCTTGTTTCTCTGAACGAGCAATCCCCTGATATTGCACAAGGGGTTAACCAGGCTCTGGAAGCTCGCGAAGGCCAAATGTCCGATGACGAGATCGAGGCCATCGGTGCAGGAGACCAAGGTATGATGTTCGGCTTCGCGGTTAATGAAACACCAGAATTGATGCCGCTGCCGATCTCCCTGTCCCACCAGCTGTCTCGTCGTTTGTCCGAAGTGCGCAAGAACGGCACTCTGACTTACTTGCGTCCTGACGGTAAAACCCAAGTTACCGTTGAGTACGATGGAGATAAACCCGTTCGTGTCGATACGATTGTTATCTCAACTCAACACGCAGAGGAAATTACGCTTGAGCAAATTCAAGCTGATATTAAAGAGCATGTCATCAAGCCGGTTGTTCCTGAAGACCTCATCGATGCAGACACCAAATACTTCATTAATCCGACGGGCCGCTTCGTTATCGGCGGACCTCAAGGCGATGCAGGTCTGACAGGCCGTAAGATTATCGTGGATACGTATGGCGGTTATGCACGTCATGGCGGCGGCGCCTTCTCCGGCAAGGATCCAACGAAGGTTGACCGTTCCGGTGCTTATGCAGCTCGTTATGTAGCTAAGAACATCGTAGCGGCGGGGCTGGCTGACAAGTGTGAAGTTCAGCTTGCATACGCTATCGGTGTAGCCAAACCGGTATCGATCGCTGTCGATACATTCGGTACTGGCAAAGTCAGCGAAGAGAAGCTTGTCGAAATCGTTCGCAGCAACTTTGATCTGCGTCCGGCTGGCATTATCAAGATGCTTGATCTTCGCCGCCCGATCTACAAGCAAACCGCGGCATACGGACACTTTGGCCGTACCGACATCGATTTGCCTTGGGAGCGTACGGATAAAGCTGACAAGCTGAAAGCCGACGCACAAGCTTAAGGGAGTAACAACTGCCTGCGACGTTGACGCAGTAGTAGAATAAATAATTCTGGCCTGCAAGCCGGTCACAGATCTGTCTAAGCAAGACGGTCCGAATGCTCTATTCGGGTCGTCTTCTTCATTTCGTTCATTTTTCCTATGAAACTCTCGTAACTTTTTAGGTAGAAAAAGAGTCTATAAATAAGGAGAGAGGAATTAGAGAGGAGCAATAGCTACGTGATCTTGCAGAAGAATTGGAGAAAACTGTCCTGCCTCGTACTTGCAGCATCGGTGTTTCTGTCCAGTTGGTCAATAGTGCCACCTGCGATAGCGGCCGATCAGCCCGTATTGACGAAGGTCAGTGAAGAAATTTTGACGTCAGGCGCTATTTTGAAGCGATATACTTGGGAGACCGTTAGAAGCAAGAAGGATGTTAAGGTTAATGCGAATGTGATTGAAGTGGACTTATCGAATCCTTATGTGAAGCTCGATGTGATGACCGGGACTAATAATCAATTTACAAAAAAGCAAACGGTTCTCGGCATGGCGAAGGAAACGAAAGCTGTCGGCGGCGTAAACGGTGACTTCTACAACACCCAGGCTGAAGGCGTTCCCATGGGACCGCAAATTTCCAATGGCGAGCTGATGGCGACCCCTCCGTACTTGCCGGGGTTTTATACATTTGCCTTGGACCAGAATAATAAACCTGTCGTGGACTTGTTTACCTTTCAGGGAAATATCATAGCTAAGGACGGGGCAGCCTATCCTTTAGGCGGGATTAATAAAACGTATTATTGGTCAGAGCCGGACGGGGTACATAGCCATATCGATGGCATGTTCATGTATACGAATGCCTGGGGCCAGGAAGACCGTTCCAATGACGGAGTAACGGTCCCTACGGAAATTTTGGTAGAAAACGGCATCATCAAGCAAATTGCTGACAATGGTATTATTCGTATGATCGCTCCTAAAGATGGCTATATTCTAAGGGCTTCCGGCAAGGCGGCCGATTATGTACGCACTCATTTGAAAGTAGGAGATCCGCTGAAGGCGGACTATAAAGTGACTGCCCAGGACCCTAATAAATCCTATGACGTGTCCAAGTTTAAGATGATGATCGGGGGACACACGATTCTGGTCGATGAGGGCCAGCCCGCTGCCTTCTCCCGAGAAGTGGCTAGTCTCTGCTGCACACGCTCCAGAACGGCTCTGGGCTACTCCAAAGACCAAAGGTACGCTTATATCATCACAGCCGATTACAGCGGCGAGAGCAAGGGTCTGACGATGACAGAGCTGCAGCAGTTCATGATTCAGGTAGGTGTGTGGAAGGGCCTCAACCTGGATGGTGGCGGCTCTACGCAGATGGTAGCCCGTCCACTCGGGTCATTTGACCCCGTGCTGGCCAATAAGACGGAAACCGGCATTCAACGCAAAGTTGTCAATGGGGTCGGGGTCTATTCCACTGCTCCGCAAGGACAGCCGAAATCTCTGTTTGTGCAGACTCCAAGTGTAGTCTTCATCGGCGAAGCGGCTGCACTGGGTACCGGCGGGTACGACGAGTTTTATAATCCGATTAAGTCGGGTACCGTTCAAGCGCAGTGGAGCGTAGCGGATGGCATGGGCACGTTCCAGGACAACGTATTCACAGCGAGTAAGGCAGGCACGGCCAAGATTACAGCAGCAGCCGGTGGCGCGAGCTATACGGCTAATCTCGAGGTGGCAGGGCGTAACCAGATTGCCAGCCTGAAGATTATGGCGGACAGCATGGCTTTGTCCGAAGGCGAGACCTATAAGATCCCTGTCGTGGCGACGACCGTCTCCGGCAAAACCAGAGAAGTGCCGCCTGAGCTGATTCAGTGGGAGCTGCTGGGTGTCCAAGGCAAGGCGGAGAATGGCAAGCTGACTGTGAACAGTCTGAAGGACAGCAAGGGCGCTCAGCTCATCGCCCGTTACGATGGATACAGCACGACGACAACAATTCCGGTAGGAATCGATAAAGTGTGGTATGATCTCGATACCAACGCAGTCATGACCTTGTCTGATCATAAGCCGGATGAAGTCACGGCGGCGGTGTACATCAAACCGTCGGAAACCGGGAATAAGTATCTTGAGCTGAAATATGACTTCACGCGCGGGACCGGCAATAAGTGGGCGTTTGCTACGTTCGATACCGGTATTCTTGTGGAAGGACAGCCTCAGATGCTGAAGCTGAGGGTCAATGGAGACGAGAGCCTGAACTGGCTTCGCGCTGAAATCATCGATAATAAGGGCGAGACGATCCGTGTCGATTTGGCTCGCAATGTGAACTGGAAGGGCTGGAAGCAGCTTTCGGCAGACTTGACCGAATATAACATTACGTATCCGATTCGCTTGAAAAGCGTGTATCTCGTCAATGAAGAAATCGGGCAGGACGAGCGTGCAGCCCAGGGCAGCATCGGCATCGACGATATCACTTTTACTTATCGGGGGTCCGTGCAGCAGCCTTCCTTGAACACGGTTGGGTTGACGGTGGACAAAAAGTCGGTTACCGTTAACGGCAAGGCCATGACGCTGGAGGAAGCGCCATATATTACGGAAGGCAATACGCTGCTTCCGATTCGTTTTGTAACCGATGCCCTCGGTGGAACCGTACGCTGGGACGACAAGGAACGCAAGGTCACCATCATCCGTGGGACCAAGCTAATCGACCTATGGATTGATCAGAAAGACTTAGTGGCGAATGGCCAGCGGGTAACAGCTGAAGTGGCTCCAGTCATCAAAAGCAACCTGACGATGGTACCATTGCGCATTTTATCCGAGAATTTAGGCTGGAAAGTGACTTGGGATGCGAAAACAAGACAAATTACGCTGCAATAATTAGTGCTACAAGCTCTCACATTCTTTCGTGAATATGGTACTATATTGCTAGTAATTGAGAAAAATGGCGAAGGAGCTCTGCCCGGATGCAAGTCGATGTCTTTGACCGCGTCATCAAGAATGCCATTGATGTAATGGAAAACAGCAAATACCAGGTCTTCGAGATATGCGAGAGTGTCCGGGCCGAACGGGAAGCGCTAAATAACGAGCTGCAGCTGGTCATTGAAGAAACGAAGCGAATGATCGACACGGTCGATCGGTTTGAAGTTGAATACAGGCGTTCCCGGGTCCGTCTGACCGAGGTTAGCCGGGATTTTAAGCGATTTAATGAAGAGGACATCCGGACAGCCTATGAGGCGGCGACACAGCTTCAGGCTCAGCTTGCCATTCATAGGGAAAAAGAACTACATCTGAAGCATCGCCGCGACGATCTTCAGAAACGGATCAAAAATGTGGACAGGCAGCTTGAGCGTGCGGAGACACTTGTATCCCAGTTCAATGTTGTGCTGGAGTATTTGTCTGGTGATCTCAATCAAGTGACCCGGCTGCTGGAGTCTGCTAAGAACCGGCAGCTGCTGGGTCTGAAGATTATTCTCGCGCAGGAAGAAGAGCGCAAGCGCATTGCCCGGGAAATTCACGATGGACTGGCTCAGAATATGGCCAACATGGTGCTGCGGACAGAGATTACGGAGCGTATGCTTGCCAAGGAAGCTTATTCGGCGGTGAAGGAAGAGCTGAATGATCTGAAGTTCAGCGTACGCAGCGGCATTGAAGAGGTCCGCAAGATTATCTTCAATCTTCGTCCTATGGCGCTGGATGACTTAGGGCTTGTTCCGACTTTGCGCAAGTTTGTTCAGGATTTCGAAGAGAAAGCGAAGATCAGCACACGGTTCGAGATGATCGGCAAAGAAATCCGGCTCCCCTCCGGGATGGAGGTCGCTGTGTACCGGCTTGTTCAAGAAACGTTCTCCAATGTGTTGAAGCATGCGCAAGCTACTCATGTTACGCTGGAGTTGACGTTTCAGCAGCAGATGATCAAGCTGACGGTCAGCGACAACGGAGTCGGGTTTGCTGCAGACACCATAGACAAGAAGATCACGAAGGGCAGTCATTACGGGATCATGGGGATGCGCGAGCGGGTAGAGCTGCTGGAAGGTAGACTCGAGTTTCAATCCGCAGTGGGAGCAGGCACGAAGTTTTCCATGGTCATCCCTATTAAATCCGATAACAAGGAGGAATAATTATTTATGGACATCATGGGCAATGTCAAACGTCCCATTAAGCTGGTGTTAGCAGATGATCACCAGTTATTTCGCGAAGGCGTCAAACGTATTCTGAATATGGAAAGCGATCTTGAGGTTGTCGGGGAATGCGGCGACGGTATTCAGGTGCTTGAACTCTGTAATACTCTCCATCCTGACATTGTCCTGATGGATATCAATATGCCGGTTGAAAACGGCGTTGTCGCAACGGAAAAGCTGAAGGATATTTTCCCGGACATCAAGGTTATTATTTTATCTATTCATGACGATGAAAGCTATGTGTTTGAGACGCTTCGCAAAGGCGCTTCAGGCTATTTGCTCAAGGACATGGAAGCCGAGTCGCTGATTAACGCTATTCGTTCCGTCGTCGCCGGACATGCCTATATTCACCCGAAAGTAACGGGTAAGCTGATCAATCAGCTTCGCCGGATGACTTATCTGGACGAGCAGGGCGTATCGGGAGCGGGTGCGGCAACGAAAGAAGCCGGCGTGAAATACGTACATATGGACAACAGTCCGCTGACTCGCCGCGAAGCTGAAGTGCTCAGACTGATGGCTGAGGGCAAAAGCAACAAGATGATCGGCGAATTCCTGTACATAAGTGAAAAAACCGTTAAAAACCACGTCAGCAGCATCCTTCAGAAAATGGAAGTTGACGACCGTACGCAAGCGGTTATTATAGCGATCAAAAACGGCTGGGTCACGCTTTAGTTCTGGAGCGGCTCCGCTTATTTTGAGATTCAAGAGGCACCATCCCGATGGGAGCGGCATATACTGCTCTTAAGGGAGGGAGCCTCTATGATACTAGGCTTGGTTTGGATCGTGGGATCTTATGCAGCGGGAATCGCGATCATACATGCACTCCATAGGCGCTGGAAGCGCCAAGGGCAGCCCCGGATTACCCATTATATTCTCCAGACGAGGAATAACGGCCATCAGGTGGAATGGTATCTTCGTTCCCTTCATTTTTTCTCCTGGATGAAGGGTCGGACGATCGCAGTAACCATAGCCGATGAGGGGTCTACTGACGATACGGTGGCCATTGCCAAGCGATTAAGCCAGGAGCATCACCTGACCATTTATACGCATGCGGTGGAAGACTCGGAGTTTTGGGCACGGCAGCATGAGAATGAGCAGCTTGTGATCGTTCGGCTTAATCAAGAACAAGATCTAGCAACCGCTTACAAATACATGTGAATCCATAGCGGTAAAAGGAGAACCATGAGAGCATTTGTATACGCCCTCGATACCTCGCAAGGCACTTCATGGCATGTATCTATACATCTGGAAGCAGACCGGGATCATTGGGTTCGGGTACACGGTGGGGCTTACCGACTGCGTGTACTGGAGCCGTCTTTGTCATTCGGACAAGCCTGCAGGCTAAAGCTGGCGTTGGAAGAGGGCAGCCTTGGGCGAGGTCCTCTGGATCGTCCTTCACTGCTGCAGGCGGCGAGCCGGGCAGGGGTGAGGAGATCCGAAGACAAGCCTTGGAGGCTATGGGACTGGTCCCCTGGGAGGGGGAGCTCGGATGGAAGCGGAGGACGTGTCGATATAGGCGCATTACTGCTTAAGGATCGGGAGAAGGCTCAGCTCTCCTCGCTACTTGAAGGAAGACGCTTGCTGATGGAAGAGCTGGATGCCATGTTAAGTGATAGGTCTCAGGATGGCGGCACACCAACACAAGCCGATCCCAACAGACTGAAATATGCCTTACAAAGAGAGTGGTTGTCCGGATTCGTTCGGCTGGAGCCTGGAATCCGTATCAGATCCGGCAGTGGACGAGGCTTGCTGAGAATTCCGGGAATAAGCGCAAGGGGCCAGACAGGCGGATCTGTTCATGCAGCTTGCGTGCGCTGTGGGGGCGAAGGGGAAGCAAGCGTACACCAGCGTGCCGGTGCATCAGGCCAGGGACAGTCATCCATCCGCTGGACGGAGTGCCCGCATTGCGGGGAGCTATGCCCGTACTGCGAGGATTGCTTGACGATGGGCCGGGTGCGGTATTGCAGTCCGCTGATCAGCCGTATGGCTCCGGAGCGTATACATAGTAGTCCAGATAACGGGACTGATTGGCAGCAATCGGATAGCAACACCCGGTATACGGGAGCCTGGGGGCTAAGTAACGTCCAGGAGGCGGCTTCCGACGAGGCATTGAATTTTTTGAAAGCAAATAACCCCCTTACAAAACAGAATAAGGACATCAGAAGATTTCTGATCTGGGCGGTAACCGGGGCCGGCAAAACGGAGATGATCTTTCCCATGATTCAATTCATGATCGAGGCTGGCAAGCGAGTGGCGGTCGTGACTCCCCGCAAGGACGTTGTCCTGGAGCTGCAGCCCCGTCTGGCTAAGGCATTTCCTGATGCGTCCAGAGTGACGCTCTATGGAGGAAGCGAACAGCGCTGGGAGCAGGGAATGCTGATGCTCGCTACGACTCATCAAATGCTTAGATTCCATCAGGCCTTCGATCTGGTGATCGTTGATGAGATTGATGCTTATCCGTATCATAATAATCCGATGCTGCTGTACGCTGTTGATCAGGTTTGTAAGCCTGGCGGTGCCTTCATCCTGCTCTCGGCAACACCGCCTCCTAAGCTTCAGCGTGAGGTGAGATTAGGCCGCTTGCCGCATGTACGCGTACCGGCGAGGTTCCATCGCCATCCGCTGCCGGAGCCGAGGATCGTGGACTGCCCTCAGCTGAAGAAGCTGCTCCAGACCGGCAGTCTGCCTGCTGCGTTGAAGGCTGCGATTCGACAATCGCTGGAGCGAGGAGCGCAGGTATTCATCTTCGTACCGAATATTAAGTCGGTGGACCCTTTTGTCCGCTTGCTAAGGGGCCAATTCGGCTCCTATCCGATAGAAGGCACTTCTTCCAAGGACGAGGAACGCTCGCAGAAGGTCGTCGATTTTCGTGCCGGCACCATTCGTCTGCTGGTGACCACCACGATACTTGAACGTGGAGTTACAATTCCCAAATCCGATGTGTACATCATAGAAGCAGGCTCAGTGATGTTTGATGCGGCGGCCCTTGTCCAGATGGCAGGCAGAGCAGGCAGGTCGGCTCAAGACCCCAATGGCTTCGTGTATTTTGCTTCTCCTGAGAAAACCCGCTCGCAGGCAGAGGCGATTCGTCAGATCAAGTCCATGAATAAGCTGGCTAGGCAGAAGGGATACATCGAGCTGGCACAGAGGAGGGAGCCGTTATTCAAGCAATGGCTAAACAACTGGAAGCGTGGATAACCGGTGTAATGAGCCGGCTCCGTGCAGGAGAGCGTCTATTGTCGAAGGTGGAGGCAAGCTGTCAGGTTTGCGGCGGACGGGCTATGTCCGGCAAGGGGCTGGGAACTCTCTGCTTGTGCCGGGATTGTACGGAGAGCATTCCGTGGATATTGGCTTCCGAGGTCACATGTCTCCGCTGCGGCCGGTATGAGCGATGCCCGGATTGTGAGGGGACAGAAAGCGGATTCTTCGTACAGAACCGCAGTGTCGTTCGTTATAACGAAAAAATGAAGGAATGGCTGGCTGCCTACAAGTACCAGCGGAAGGAATCCATGCGCAGCGTGATCGGGCCGATGCTGCTGCATGCGTATAATCTGCATCGAGTGGCTACGCACGGGACACACTCGGGCTCCTCTAATGCCTCAGGAGTAGGGGCTTTCAGAACTGCAGCGACTGTTCCGCCTCTGCAGGAGTTTGTTACGTTCGTGCCGCTCAGCGCTGAACGGTATGCCGAGCGCGGGTTCAATCAGGCCGAGCAGATGGCCACCGAGCTGGCTAGGCTGACGGGCGCCAGGCTATTGCCGTTGCTGCGGCGCAGCCGGCACACGGAGAAACAGAGCTCCAAGACCCGCTATGAGCGGATGGAGAATATGAAGGGGCTATTCAACCTGGACCGCTCCGGAGCGGTCCTGCTGGCACGAGCGGCCCAGTCAGGCCGAATACGGCTTTACCTGGTGGATGATGTGTACACAACCGGAAGCACGATGACGGAATGCGCCCGGGTGATCCGGCAGTCGCTGCCCGTAGAGGTCTATGGAATTACATGGGCCCGGTGAGGAAATGAGTCCTTTTTCCCGATTCGGGAAAAAAGCGTGTGCAAAGTCCCGGCGTATAAGCTAAACTAGGGATAAATCAATGGTCGCGGCATGGACTGAGGAGGAAGTTGCTGATGAGTTTGAATGTAGCGAATTGTAACCGGTGCGGGAAGGTATATATGATCAACAATTATGGGCTCTGTCCGGCTTGTATAAGGGCGTTGGAAGTGGAATATGAGAAATGCCTGAAGTTCCTCCGGGAGAATCGCCAGTGTACCATCCAGGAGCTAAGTGAAGAGACCGGCGTAGAGATGAAGCAGATCATGAAGTTTATCCGCGAAGGGCGAATTTCGATTAGGAATAACCCCAATATGTGGTATGAGTGTGACGTATGCTCTTCACCGATTCGCGAGGGGAATATTTGTGATCCCTGCAGGACAAGACTGCAGAAAGAAACGTCCGGCCTCATAGAGGACGAGCGGAAGAAGAGGGAGCGGGAACAGCAGCAGAAGGGTGTTACTTATAATATAAACGATCGTCTGCAGGATCGCCTCAATTAAGGATTTAAGAGATCGTCTAAACTTTCTATCTACTCTCACCGATAAAAGTAGTAATGCTTTTTCTGGTGGGAGTTTTTTGTTTTTACGATGCAAATGAGGTGAAATGATGAAAATTAACGGAAATGATCGGATAGGCTCAGTGAATCCTTATAAAAAAAGTCAAGATGTCCACCAAACGGCATCTCGTTCTAAGTTGGAGAAGAAAAAGGATCAAGTAGAAATCTCTAGCGAAGGTAAGGAATTATTGGAGACGCAAGTCACAAACAAAGCTTCTCAGGAAAAGCTCGAATCGCTAAAAAAGTCGGTTTCGACCGGTACGTATCACGTTAGTCCGCAGATTTTGGCTGAAAAGATATTTCCTTTCCTCAAATAAACAAATGAGTCTGAGGTGATAGGCATTGGCTTTCCAAGATTTAATACAGATTATGAACAGCTTGAACGACCAGCACGCTATCTTATTGGACTTGGCAGAGCGCAAGAAACAGGTGCTTATCCAAAACCAGGTCAATGAATTAACGGGTATCGTAAATAAGGAAGCTAAGCTGATCAGGCAGATCGGAGAGACGGACCAGCAGCGTGCGGAGGCTGTCCAGCAATTCATGATCGAGAAGGGATTCAAACCGAATCCGAGGGTCACGGTAAGCGATCTGACAAAAATTATTTTTGACATTGAAGATAAAAAGCAATTGCTTGAAGCCCAAAAGAGTTTGCTCTCTACGATACGGAGATTGAGAGAAATCAATACGATTAATCAGGATCTAATTAAGCATTCACTCGCTTTCATTGACTACTCGCTTGATCTGATTGTTGGCCCCTCTGAAGACGAAGCTGTCTATCATCATCCTCAACACCAAACTTCTGGCATTAAGCGACAGGGGCTTTTTGATACAAGAGCATAGCCTGGGTCATTTCTAAATTTTTCTTTCTACGAGAGGGGGAGAATTGCATGCGTTCTACATTTACCGGAATTGAGATATCGAAGAGGAGCCTTTTTACTCAACAGGCTGCATTAACAACTACGGGACATAACATTGCCAATGCTAATACCCGAGGTTATACCCGGCAAGTGGTGAATATGGTTGCTGCTAAGCCAATTGAGTATCCTGGGTTGATGCGAAGCAATGTACCTGGCCAGATGGGGCAAGGCGTTGAGTTTGATCATATCAAACGTATTCGTGAAAAGTTCCTAGACGATCAAATGCACAACGAGAATAAAAACCTTGGGGATTGGAGTATTCGCAAGGATACTATGGAAAAGCTGGAGGCCATTATCAATGAGCCGTCCGACACCGGGATTCGCCAGACCATCGAGGGCTTCTGGAACGCCTGGGAGGAGCTCAGCAAAAATCCTGAGAATACGACAGCTCGTGTTTTGGTAAAAGAACGTGCTCTGGCTATGACCGATGCATTCAATCAGACCTCGCGGCAGCTGTCTGACTTATCAAGAGATTTAACGGAAAACATTGGTGTGAAAGTAACGGACGCTAACCAGAAGGTATCTCAAATTGCTCAGTTAAATGAGGCTATCTATCGAATAGAGGGGCTTGGGAATAACGCGAACGATCTACGAGATCAACGTGACCTGCTGGTGGATGATCTCTCTAAAATCATCAATATCACCTATACAGAGGACGACAGAGGATACACGGTAAATATGGGGACAACCCCATTAGTTGCAGGTAATGCTGTTTCCACAGTTCTTACTCCAGATCTGGTACAGGACGCGGCTCAAGCGGGTATTTTGAACAGCGGTGAAATCTATGGAATGATTCAATCTCGCGACTTCTATGTCGCTAACTATCAATATCAGCTGGATTCCATGCTCAAAACGATGGTAACAGGCGATATGAAGACTACGCTTCCTCAAGGTATGGTTGTACCTGAAGGTACGCAGCTCACGCTGGTTAATGCCGATGGAACAACCGAAACGAGGTTATTTACCGGCGATATTCAAGCTAGAACCCTAACGGCCAATACAGATGCTATTGTAAAAGGATTCAATGGTTTGCATCAACTTGGATATTCAGCTTCAGAGCCGCTGAAATCAGGAGTTCCTTTCTTTTCGTTAAAGTCAGGGGCTACGGATTTTACAGCAGCCAGTGTCACTGTGAATCCGGATATCGTCAGCAGTGTCGCGAATATTTCCACTTCGACCAGAACCTATATGGACGGCACGACAGAGAAGATCGTTAAAGGAAATAACGATATGGCTCTTCTGCTGGCAGATGTGCGGAATAAGCGGGTAAGTTTTGATCCTGATTCGACTGGAAGACCGGTGCTGACAGACGGAACATTCGACGAATTTTTCCGTTCTATAGTTGGAGAATTAGGAGTTCAATCTCAAGAAGCTAAGCGCCAGGCTACCAATCAACAGATTCTAGTGGACCAGGTCGAATCACAAAGAAGTGCCGTCAGCGGGGTATCTTTGGATGAAGAGATGGCTAACATGATTAAGTTTCAGCATGCATATAACGCTGCAGCTAGGTCTTTGACGACCTTTGACGAGATGCTTGATAAGGTCATTAACAGCATGGGTGTTGTGGGCAGGTAAAATGAAAGGCATCTTGCTTAAATAGGAGGCTATGCTCTAATGTCTATGCGAGTGACGCAAGGGATGCTGAATAATCAGCTCCTGAGAAATGTTAATACGAACTTGACAAGAATGCAGGGTAACCAGGAACAATTGACAACAGGCAGAAGAATTAATAGGCCTTCTGATGATCCTGTAGGTATGGCGTTCTCTCTTCGCTATCGCAGTGAGCAGTCAGCGACGGACCAGTATAAAAGTAACCTTGATTCTGCTATATCCGCGTTGGATTATACGGATTCAATGATGGGACAAGCCAACACGGTCATTCAGCGAGTGCGTGAATTAGCGGTGTCGGGTGCTAATGGAACAAACCCTCAGCAAGCGTTGGATTCCATTAGAAGCGAAGTGGATCAGTTATACACGCAGATGGTCAGCATAGGCAACAGTCAATTCAACGGTAAATATATTTTTAACGGGCAAATGACGGATAAAGCTCCCTATACAGAAGCTACCGCTTCTACAGATAAAGTGGACTCAGGGGAACATTTGTTAAACATCGGGGTTGGTGTTCAAATAGCGTCCAATCAGACAGGGCATGCAGTTTTCGGGCCTGCTGATGATCCTGCTAATCCGGGAACTAAGGATAATATTTTTCGTGTAATGAAGGATTTGTCCGCTGCGCTTGGTGCTGGAGATACGAATGAAGTGAGTGTCTTGATCGCTCGTCTGGATAAGAGTAACGATCAGTTTCTGGAGGCTAGAGCAGACGTAGGGGCTAAGATGAATCGGATGGAGCTTGCTCAGTCGCGTCTGGAAGATGTGGGAGTAAACCTGAAGACACTGCAAACCAAGACTGAGGATGCGGATGTTTCCGAAGTTATTACCAATCTAAAGATGGATGAGAATGTGTACCAGTCTTCTCTATCTGTCGGAGCCAAGATTATCAGCGCTACATTAGTCGATTTTATTAGGTAATTTGGGGGGGAGACCACATGAATATTCCCCAAATCCAGATCAGACAGCAGCAGGGGCTGCTGGGCATAGATGCGGACCTTGGTCGGTATGATATCAAGCAGCCCCAGGCAACGTTTGAGATGCACACTACCCCCATAAGGCTTGATATTGAAACGATAAAGGGCCAGTTGTCTGTTGATAATACTCGTTGGCACGATGCTCTTGGTTACGGTCCTCATCTTGAGGCCATGAGTCGAATTTATTCGACCTGTAAAGAAATCGCCATACAAGGCATTGCCAAAAGAGTAGCCGATGGTAACCGTATGGCCGCAATCCATACGGGAGAAAATGCTATTGCCAGCTTGGCCAGGGAAAGCATGGATGATGTGGATAATTTCCAATTTATGTATATGGGAAATGCAGACTTCGACAACATTGATATTCGTTATGAACCCAGCAAAGTAAACATTGAAGTAGAAGAAGCCAGAGTTGAGTTCAATGTTCAAGTGAACCGTCCTGAAATCGAATATACCGTGGGAAAAAGAGATATTTATGTATCCCAATACCCTAAGGTGGAGATAATCCCTCCTGAAATCGACTTAAAAATATAATATAATCAATCATAAAGCTATAGATTAAAAATCTATAGCTTTAGTTATTTGGGATTGACTCGATAATTAAAGGAGCGTTTTTATGGTAACGATAAATACAGCAATAATGGGTGAGCTTAGCATCAACGAGGAACAGATCCTTACTTTTCCTGAAGGTATACCTGGTTTTGCTGATTATCGGAGATTCGTCATCCTTTCTATTGAGCCGGAGCTTCCGTTTGCCTACTTACAGTCTATGGATGAGGGGCTCATACATTTCGTGATTGCCAATCCGTTTCAAATCGTTCCGACATACGATATTCAGATTGATGAAGAGACCCAAAGAACTCTAGACATACAATCGGTAGAAGAGGTTGAGGTTTGGAATATCCTAACCATGCGGGACTCATTTGAGAATGTCACCGTAAATTTGCTCGCCCCGGTTATCCTCAATTCACGGAATGGAATCGGCAAGCAGGTCGTTCTTCACCAATCGGGTTACACAACTCGCCATCTGTTAAGTGATTTAATGAGTTCCATGGATGACCATACTGAGACGAAGGGGTGAAGCAAGATGCTGGTTCTATCCCGTAAAGTCGGAGAAAGCATTATGATTGGTGATCAAATTGAACTGGTCATCGTCAGCGTGGAGAAGGATACGGTTCGTGTAGGCATTAATGCTCCTAAGCAAATGCAGATCTATAGAAAAGAAATCTTCGAGCTTCTCAAGCAATCCAATGAGGAAGCTTCAAAAACAAGTATACAACCGGAGCAGTTAAAAAATCTGCTCCATAAAAAAAGGTCATAGTTTTAAGAAAATAGCTATAAACTTTTCTTCCTTCTCGGACGACATATATAGTAAAGGATTGCAAGGCCCAGGGCGGCCGACCTGACGGCCTCGCGATCTGAAAATCATAAGCCACATGGATGTGGCTTGTACCTAACTTCAGGGAGGAAGAATAAAATGAGAATTAACCACAATATCGCAGCAGTGAACACTCACCGTCAGCTGAACGCAGCAGCTGGTGCCCAATCCAAGTCCATGGAGAAACTGTCCTCCGGTCTTCGTATTAACCGTGCAGGCGATGACGCTGCTGGTCTGGCTATCTCCGAAAAAATGCGCGGTCAAATCCGCGGTCTGGACATGGCTTCCAAGAACTCTCAAGACGGTATCTCCTTGATCCAAACAGCTGAAGGCGCTTTGAACGAAACTCATTCCATTCTGCAACGTATGCGTGAGCTGGCTGTTCAATCTGCCAACGACACGAACACAGACACAGACCGTAATGAGCTTCAAAAAGAAGTAGACCAGCTGATTCAAGAAATCGACCGCATTGCGAATACTACTGAGTTCAATACCAAGAAGCTTCTGAACGGTAACCTGAGCGGTGTGAATACGGCTGCTCAAAGCACTACGTTCAATGAAGTTTCTGACAATGCTATCTTCAAGAGCATTGCTGTTGGTGCGAATGGTACAATTCTTTCTGATGCGACCTATAATGTTAAGATTACGGGAGCAAACTCGACAGCTAATACGTTCAAGGTAACGTATACGAAGCAAGATGGTACTGTGGCAAGCTTATCGGTTGGAAAAGCGGGTGGCGCGATCACCATTGGTAATTCCGCGATTCAGCTCGGAGGCTTGAAAACGACTGACATCGGCAAAGAAGCTACTTTCACACAGCGTAAAGAAGTAACTGACAATACAGATACTTCGCTGACTTATCAAATTGGTGCAAACTCGTCGCAAACGATGAAAGTATCGATCGAAGACATGAGCTCTACGGCACTGAAAGTTAGCGATATCAAAGTTACTTCCGCAAGTGCTTCTGAAGCATCCATCTCTGCTGTTAACAAAGCAATTGAGGATGTTTCTGCACAACGCGCTAAGCTGGGTGCTTTCCAAAACCGCTTGGAGCATACAATCAACAACTTGGGTGCATCTTCGGAAAACCTGACGGCTGCTGAGTCTCGTGTACGTGATGTAGATATGGCGAAAGAAATGATGGAATCCACGAAAAACGGAATCCTGTCCCAAGCTGCTCAAGCGATGCTTGCTCAAGCTAATCAACAACCACAGGGCGTTCTTCAACTGCTCCGTTAATTCAAGTTTGCATAAATATTATATTAAGGCCGGCTAATTTAATTAGTCGGCCTTTTTTAAAAGGGGAATTTTTATGAGCACTGAAATAATGGAACTTAAAGTAACATTCAAAGCATTGCTGCAAAACTTAGTTACTCGCATTGATCCTGTTTGTGTTGATTTAGAAGCAGGACAAGCTACTGAACGTTTGTCTTACTGGTTAGAGGACCTTTCTGTATTTACTGAAACTCTATTGGTTCTTAGTGAGAGTCATGTACTTGATTTGGATATCGATATATTCAATGAGAAGGCCGAAATTTTGTTAAATAAAATTGAACAAAAGGATGACTTGTTTATTTCTGATCTATTGAAATATGAAATAAAACCATTATTAACTTACTGGGATGGATGTATTACCAATGACTAAAAAATTAAGCATATGCATGATCGTAAAAGATGAGGAAAAGAATCTGCGTAGATGCTTGGACAGCCTCAAACCGTTGCTTGTCAGGAATGATACAGAGTTAATCGTTGTAGATACAGGTTCAACAGACGATACGGTTAATATTGCCAAGGAGTATACCGAACGAGTTTATTTTCATCTATGGAATGGCAATTTCTCTTCGATGAGAAATATTTCGATAAATTATGCTACCGGTAAGTGGATTTTCATCATGGATGCTGATGAAGAATTAGAGACGCCAGAAAAGCTTATTGGCTTGTTAAATAGTCAGGAACTTGAACGTTATAATACGGTGCAAATTAAGGAAAAGAATCTTGTATCAGTAGTTACTCAAAAAATAGTTACTCATATACAGGAAAGATTGTTCCGTAATGATGGCTCGTTTAAGTACGAAGGTTCTGTTCATAATCAACCTAAATTTAAAGAACCTGTGTTAGTAACCAATATTTGGCTTATGCACTATGGCTATGTGAATGAAGATACAGAGTTAATGAACAAAAAGTTCGAACGAACAGCCACCATATTGATGGAGGAATTAAAAAAGGATCCGGATAATATCTACTACCGCTTCCAGTTATCTAGGTCTTATGCAATGAAACATGACTTTTTGTCTGCATACGTTGAAATAAAAAAAGTATATAAAGCTATGGAAAATAACACAAATGCCATTCTGAGCTATTATTATGTATTAGGTGAATATGCTCGCATGTGCTACAACATCAACAAATATGAAGAAGCTATTGAAATTTGTAATATAGGTCTGGTACATAAGCCTCAATATTTAGATTTGCACTTTTTCAGAGGACATTCATATCTTTTTTTAAATCAGGTAGATAAAGGTATAGATGCAATAGATGAATATATAAAGCTAGCTTATAAATATTTGACTCATGAGACAGAATTAAGTAACCAAGATGCTATTGAGTTATATTCAATGGACTCTGTTTCTTTTGATTCGTCTTTGGAAAGAATGATTTCAAATGCATTTACGAGCCGCCAAAAACTTGATCCTAGTTCGAGCTTTACAGATGATTATCTAAGGTTCATTGATTTAATTGTCAATAAAAACTTAAAATATAATTTGATCGTGAAGTTGCTTTTAATCAACAAAAAATACAAAGATATTTTCAATAAATACCATGAATTGACTATGCAAGAGCAATATTTGTTCCTTGTTCAGTTAGAAACTTTAAAGAAAGATTTACATAAGGATATTCAATTGGAACTGGAAGTAATTTTCTCTCAAGCAGATACTAACTATGGACAGTTAAATAAAATTCGCTGCTCAGATGAAAAACATAAGCTTGTATTGGAGTTTTTAAATAACTGTAATTTAGAGTTTATTCCTGATACTTGTATCATTGAGCTTGCTCAGTATTTTATGGATTGCGGCTATTTAAAACGGTTGTTTAAAAAGCAAAGCAGTTCAGTTATCAAACTAATAGTAAAAGAAATCATAGATAAACATGAGAAAAAAGCATTTTTTGTTGAGCTTTTGAACGAATTGAAATTTAATGATTTTCAAAATAATAGATTATTTATAGCTATAGCGAATGTCATATTGTTAACAGCTGTTGAAGAAGCTGAAAATCGTGACAGTCTGTATGTTGAGTTAAAAGATACCTTTAAAGAGTATGTTGTAAAGGGCATGGATTATATAGCCTTTTTGTATAATGCTGAGCATTTACGTTTGATTTATGCGACGCTAGCTGATAAGGAAGAGAAGTTTCTGGCCATTTTGCTTCTTGCAAATAGAGCACTTGAGGCAAAAGATGTCGGAACTTATAACAAATATATGATGGAGGCAACTACGGAGTATCCCTATTTATCAAGTCTGTTGAAATCTTATGTATCCGCAAAGCTCGAGGGGATATTTCACGAATAAGGAGAAGCGCTATGGAAGCTAATACTAAAGAAAACGCAGAATTGAAGAAAAAAATAGAGGATTTGATCAATAAAGGTTTTGCTGCGGAAGCGCAACTTATGTTAAATCAATACGAGTCTCTTTTTGAGGATAGATGGTTACTATCGACTAAATCGGTCATTCACTTAATTAAGGGTGAATTTGATATCGCTGAACAGCTATTAACAAATGGCTTGTTAAAATACCCTTTCAATGCGGATCTTTTATTTAATTCAGGTTATCTGTATGAGTCAAAAAAAGATTTTCAGAGTGCATATGACTTTTACCTCGATGCAGAATTTATCTTAAATGAATCTGAAAAGGACTCTGCACGGAATGCAATCTTGAATATAAAAAGTCTATTCGCCTACTTAGTAGATAAAAAAAAGATCGTGTTTTTCGTTAAAGAAGGGCTAGATTCCTTTCTTAACGATATTATTGAAAGCTTGTCAAAACAATTTAAGGTCAAGAAAATTCTCGTTAGCGCTTATGACCAGATTGATCAGGGTATGGAATGGGCTGACATTTGTTGGTTTGAATGGTGTGATGAACTGATCGTATACGGTAGTAAATTGCAGTTAGCCAAAGAGAAAGTTTTGATCTGTAGGTTGCACAGTTATGAGGCATTTTCATCTTACATTGAAAATGTTTATTGGAATAACGTGGATAAAGTTATTTTTGTAGCCGAACATATAAAAAAAGTAGTTACAGAGCAAACCGGACTTTCTGAAGAGCAAACGGTAATTATTCCAAATGGAATAAATCTAGATAAGTTTGTTTTTAGAGAAAGAACACATGGCCATAAAATTGCGTATGTGGGGTATATCAATTATAAAAAGGGGCCTATGCTTCTTTTACAGACCTTCAAGCAAATTTCAGACCTAAATCATGAAATGGAGCTTCATATCGCCGGCGAGTTTCAGGATAAAAGGGATTACTTATACTTCCAGCAAATGCTAACTGAGCTAGGATTAAAGGAAAAAGTTTTTTTTCATGGATGGCAGGATGATGTGGATCAATGGTTAGACGATAAGGATTATATTGTCTCGACGAGTTTATTAGAGAGTCAGCATCTCGCTATTATGGAAGGAATGGCAAAAGGAATAAAGCCTTTAGTACATAATTTTGTAGGTGCTAAAAAAATCTATACAGATCGCTATGTTTGGAGCACGATTGGAGAAGCTGTAGCTTCCATTAATTCTACATACAGTTCGTCTGAGTATAGAAAATTCATTGAACAATACTATTCAGTGGAAAAACAAATAAATGAGATTAAAACTTTGCTAGAAGAAAAACCTAGACCCTCACAAGAAAAATCTTGCTTTACGTTTAATTACGGGGATAAGTTAATCCAGTTCAATCTTATAGATCTTAACGATCATATACAAAAAAATATATTATACAACCATAATTTTTATGAACTACCCATGCTCCAAGATATCCAAGCAAGATTAAAGCCCGGGAGTGTTGTGATTGATATTGGAGCTAACCTGGGAAATCATAGCGTATTTTTTGGAACTGTTTGTGGTAGTCATGTTTATTCATTTGAACCTCAGGAAGAGACCTTCAATTTACTTAAAAGTAATATCGAATTAAATAAACTCGAAGAGAGCGTAATTGCGTATAACATTGCTCTCGGTGCCAATCAAGGAAAAGGCCACATCATGATAGAGGATGAATTGAATAAAGGGTTAGCCCGAGTAATTCATCAAGAAAACGGGTCTGTACAAATAGAGTCGTTAGATTCCATATTATATGAAAAGTTAGATAGGGTAGACCTGATTAAGTTGGATGTTGAAGGTATGGAAATGGATGTGCTTCAAGGAGCACATGAAATATTGGAAAAGTTTAAGCCGCTTCTATATATTGAAGCAGCAACGGAAGAAGAGTTTAATACTCTATCATCTTATCTTTCTGCTTATAACTATGAACCCAGAGCAGTTTTTAATGCAACGCCCACATATCTTTTTAGCATATAAGAGAATTATAAGTGTGATGAAAAGTCTCTTTCCTTTTCACAATGTAAGTAAAATGAGCAGAATATCTTTGTAAGGGTCATTATTTTATAAAATAATGATCCTTTTACGTATTTACAGCTACAAAACAGGAGCGATTTTACCGATATTATATGTTAACATTCTCCCAAAGAAAGCGAACTGATCCTCATGAACCTCATTGAACAAATTCAATCCAAGCAAGCAAAAATCGGTGTCATCGGTCTCGGCTATGTCGGTCTTCCACTTGCTGTGGAGAAGGCTAAGGTTGGATTTCGCGTAATCGGCTTTGACGTTCAACAAAAACGTGTTGACCTTGTGAATCAAGGTATTAACTATATTGGCGATGTGGTTGAAGATGAATTAAGGACTCTTGTTAAAGAGGGACGCATTCAGGCCACGACCGACTACAGTCTGATGGATGAGGTCGATGTAGTCGCGATCTGCGTTCCTACTCCGCTTGACGATTATCAGCAGCCGGATATCAGCTATGTCCGATCTTCGGCAGAATCCATAGCCCGGTACTTGCGCCCAGGCATGCTGGTTGTTCTCGAGAGCACGACATATCCTGGCACGACAGAGGAAGTTGTACGTCCTATCCTGGAGAGCACAGGTTTGATATGTGGTCAGGATTTCCATCTGGCTTACTCCCCTGAGCGTGTAGATCCAGGTAATAAGCATTTTAATACCAAGAACACGCCTAAGGTCGTTGGAGGGATTACAGTTGGATGTACGGAGGTAGCAGCTGCGCTCTATGAGCAGGTGTTGGAGGGAAAGGTGCATAAGGTCACCAGCCCTGCTGTGGCCGAGATGGAGAAGATTCTTGAAAATACGTTTAGAAACATTAATATAGCTTTGGCGAATGAAATGGCTATCCTGTGTGATCGAATGGGGATCGATGTTTGGGAGGTCATTGATGCGGCGAAAACCAAACCTTACGGGTTCATGGCCTTTTACCCGGGTCCAGGCTTAGGAGGACATTGTATTCCAGTAGATCCATGGTATTTGACCTGGAAGGCCAGAGAGTACAATTATCATACCCGTCTAATTGAAACCGCTGGGGAAATTAATAACAGCATGCCAGAATTTGTAGTTGAACGTATCGGGCATCTGCTGAATGAAGAGGCCAAGCCGATCAGAAACACGAATATTCTTCTGCTTGGGGTCGCCTACAAAAAAGATATTGATGATTACAGGGAATCTCCTATACTAAATATTATGGCCAAGCTAGAGAAGATGGGCGCTTCGGTTCGTTTTAGCGATCCCTACATTCCGCACTTCTCATACCGTGGCCAAAGCTATGAAGGAATTGAGCTTACGGAAGAGGTCGTGTCTTCAGCAGATATTGTCGTGATCACGACGGATCATTCCACGTTTGATTACCATATGATCGGACACAATGCCAAGCTGATTTTTGACACCAGAAATGCTATGAAAAACATTCCGGTGCTGAATAAACTCTATCGATTATAGAAGGTGTGGAAATGAGAAAGGTAGCCGTAGTGGGGGCGGGTCAGTGGGGAAGGAATTTGGTTCGTACCTTCTTTGAGTTAGGTGTACTTGGTGTGGTCGTGGAAGCAAGTCCTCAGCTTAGGGAAGAAGTGTCACTGCAGTACCCAACCACCCCTGTGCATGATTCGATCCAGTTCGTTCTAGAAGATCCGTCTATACGTGGCGTAATCGTTGCTACTCCTGCCGCTACACATTACGATATAGCCAAGTCGTGCTTGATTTCCGGCAAGGATGTTTTCATAGAAAAACCCATGACTCTATCTAGTCAGGAAGGCGAAGGTTTAGTTAAACTTTCAGAAACGCATCAGCGAGTCCTCATGGTTGGGCATCTATTGTTATACCAGCCTGCTATTAGAGAAATGAAAAAAATAATGGATGCCGGAAGAGTTGGACGTGTGACTACCCTGCACCAACAGCGTCTGAAGCTGGGGAGAGTTCGGTCTGTCGAGAACGTATTGTGGAGCTTTGGGGTTCATGATCTGGCTGTATTCCTTTATTTGATTGGGGAAGAGCCCACAGATACGATTAGCGTAGGACAGCATGTGGTTCAGCCTCTTGTTGAAGACGACGTATTCTTACATCTAAGGTTCGCTAACGGGGTGAACGCACATTTACATAACTCTTGGCTGTATCCCGAGGTCGTGAGGAAGCTTACCGTGATCGGAACCGAGGGGATGCTGGTCTATGACGAGATCACACAGACTGTCACCCTTCATCATAAGAGCATTCGTTCAGATTTATCCAACCGGGATGAAGGCAGCGAAGTTATTTTTCAGGGCGATGCCCAGCCTTTGCGTATTGAGTGCGAGCATTTTCTAGAGTGTATGGAAACCAGGCAGGCACCAATTTCCGATGGCAGAAATGGAGTTGCCGTTGTGAGAATTTTAGAACGTGCTTCTATGAAAGAAGGAACAACCTATGCCTGATGAAGTATTTATTCATGAATCTTCCTATGTGGATCATGGAGCTCAACTTGGATCCGGAACAAAGATTTGGCATTTCTCTCATGTGATGCCTGGAGCCCGGATCGGGGAGCGCTGTAACCTCGGCCAAAATGTATTTATCGCTAATGGAGTCGTCATAGGGAATAATGTGAAAATCCAAAATAATGTGTCTGTCTATGAAGGTGTTGTCCTGGAGGATGATGTATTTTGTGGACCAAGTATGGTATTTACCAATGTGAAAACCCCGCGATCCGCTTTTCCGCGAAACACGAGCGATGATTATAAGGTAACTTTGGTGAAAAAAGGAGCTTCAATAGGAGCAAATGCTACGATCGTATGTGGAGTGACCATTGGGGAATGTGCTATGGTTGCAGCCGGTTCGGTCGTAACCCAAAATGTGCATCCGTATGCGTTGGTTGCTGGCGTACCGGCAAGGCGAATGGGATGGATCTGCGCATGCGGGGAACGATTGAGTTTGATAGAGGCTAGAGCGGAATGCGGCCACTGTCACCGTAAGTATGAGCTTAAAGTAGACCGCCTGCAGCCCGTATAAAGGAGTAACAATCATGATTAAGATTCCTATTTTTGATTCCTCTGCCGAAGTCGCAAGTATTAACGAGGAAGTGATGGCTTCCATTCAAGATGTATTGTTTTCCGGGCAGTTTATACTCGGACCGCAGGTCAAAGAGCTGGAGAAGGAAATCGCCGAGTATTTGGGCGTACGATATGCATTCGGTGTCAATTCCGGAACCGATGCACTGGTTATTGGACTGCGAGCGGCTGGGGTTGGGAACGGAGATCAAGTCATTACGACCCCTTTCACATTCTTCGCTACATCCGAAGCGATTCATCAAGTTGGAGCTGAACCGGTGTTCGTAGATATTGACCCTATCACCTTCAATATCGATGTGAAACAAGTCGAAAAGGCCATCACCGCGCAAACAAAGGCGATCATACCGGTTCATCTTTTCGGTCATGCGAGTGATATGAGTGCGATCGAACTGGTCGCGAAAAGGTATGGTTTGAAGATAATTGAAGATGTAGCGCAAGGCTTCGGCGGGGAGTTCCAGGGGAAGAAGCTAGGAAGCATTGGCGATGTAGGGTGCTTTTCCTTTTTTCCAACGAAGAATTTGGGAACTTATGGGGACGGCGGCTTACTTACTACCAATGATGAAGCAACGGCGCGTTTAATTCGAATGCTACGCGCGCATGGTTCCGAGAAGAAGTATCATAATGAAATGTTCGGTTACAACTCACGTCTCGATGAGATGCATGCGGCTATATTGCGAGTAAAATTGCCCAAACTTGATAAGTGGAACGAAATGAGAAGAAGAATTGCAGCGCGATACCAGAGAGAACTTTCTGACCTTCAAGCGGTCATCGTGCCAACCGAACAAGAAGGCGTCATGCATGTCTATCATCAGTTTACGATCCGGGTTCTGGGAGGGCATCGAGATTCATTGAAGCAGTTCTTAGCTGAGCAGGGTGTCGGATCCATGGTTTATTATCCGGTTCCTCTTCACCGATTGCCGGTTTACCATGACATGGAGGGGACGTTCCCGGAGTCCGAACAAGCAGCAGAAGAAGTGTTGAGTCTTCCCATGTGGCCGTTAATGTCAAGCGAGATTCAATCAATAGTCATTAAGGCGATTCAGGATTATTTTCTTAAGTAACGATAGTTGATGGCAGCGTCAGTATAAGGGGGAACTTACATATGCGTATTGGACATAATCTAATGGCTCTGAATTCAAACCATCAACTATCAGCCAATCATACTCAAGTTAATAAGACCACTGAAAAGCTATCCTCGGGTCTTAGAATTAACCGGGCCGGAGATGATGCTGCAGGTCTTGCTATCTCTGAGAAAATGCGCGCCCAAATTCGAGGATTTGACCAGGAAGCACGAAACATCCAAGATGGCATCTCTTTGATTCAAACGGCTGAGGGCGGAATGAACGAATTACACGCCTTGCTGCAGCGTGGGCGTGAACTCTCTGTTCAAGGAAAAAATGATACGTTCAATGTAGAAGATCGCAAGTATATCCAAAGTGAAATTAACGAGATAGTAAAAGAAGTCGATCGGATTGCGGGGACTACTCAGTATAACACCATCAATCTATTGAATGTGGCTTCAAGCAACGGGAATCAGGATCAAAGACTGGCCGTGGAAGCGCTCCAAAAGTATTGGTTGAAAAATAGTGAGGATCTCATTAAAACTTATTACAATTTGGAAGCTGACGGTGCGCCACTGGACATTCAATTTATCCAAAATTCCGGAGACGGAAGGGTGGCCTGGGTACAAGGTTCTTATAATATAACGGGTACGGACGGAAGATATTTCAATCAAAAACTCGTTTTGGATATGAGTGATTTTTCCCCTATTTCCATGCCTAACGGCGGGGGATCCTGGATATCTAATGATCGGATCATTGCTCATGAAATGACGCATGCTGTCATGGGCAGAACGACTAATATGAGGGATCTTCCTACCTGGTTTATTGAGGGAACGGCTGAATTCATCGCAGGAGCTGATGAGCGTCTAGCTGTTGATTCTAACAACGGTGCGGATTTCGCAATCTTAAAAAATGAAATCGATACATGGAATAGTACAAGTGCGGATTACTCCGCTGCCTATGCAGCCGTGAAGTTTCTACATGCTAAATTGGGGGCCCCTGGCATTGAATCTTTGTTCAATGAGATTAAAGTCGTAGGCGGAGGTGCAGGCAAGTCATTAGATCAGGCCTTAAACGACCTGCTGGGTTATTCCGGCGGACAGGCCGAGTTTTTAGCTGATTTCAAAGCCAATGCAACCCTAGCTAATTCCAATATCGATCTAACGGATTCGGATACAGGGGCGATCGGGGGCGGAGATGATGCCTCTACTGTTCCTGATACGGTGAATACGGATTTGGCCAATCCACTCTCCGGGTTTGTGGAGAAATGGCCTGATTTAGGCTCCGAAGGTAACTTACCATTAAGAGTTGGTCGGTTTATCAACGTAGGGCTATCCGATGTGACCAGCTCAACACTAGGGATTGATATGGTTAATATCCTGAGTGAGACCGATGATAATATTTCCATCTTCGATGGAGCCATCACTTATGTCTCTGGCGAGCGAGCCAGATTAGGCGCCTATCAGAATCGGCTTGAAAAGGCTATGTCTGTTACGCTCAACTCTCATGAGAACCTTAGCGCGGCAGAATCGCGTATTCGTGACGCAGACATCGCGAGTGAATTCATGTCTCAATCCAAGAGCTCAATCCTGACGCAAGCGGCTCAAGCCATGCTGGCTCAAGCTAATCAACTGCCTCAAGGGGTGCTTCAGCTTATTAGGTAGTTATTCATTCAAAAAGACCCTGGCTCAAGCTAGAGTCTTTTCGTGCTTCAAATAGGTCTAAAAGATCAGCATTAGCTTTCCGATATATACGGTAAGAATATCATGGTGGGGGAATTGATATGGACTTTCCTTCGATTGGAGCGAACTCAATAACGTCAGTAGACCGGCAAGGTAACGATCTTAATACGGGCAAAACAAGAGACAGTGTGCAACTAGAGTTAGACATGGTGGGAGTCTCTATTCTCCAATCCGTCCAAACGACGGATCAAATCAAACAACTGGAACTGCAGGGCGGCAAAGTAGATATCAGTGACCAGCATTTGATTAAGATGATTGAAAAAGCGGTTAAAGCTGTTCAAGGCCATAGCACAAGTTTGGATATTTCAGTCCATAAACAAACCAAGCAATTGATGGTTAAAGTAGTTGAACGTGATACAGGAAAAGTCATTCGGGAAGTACCACCGGAAAAATCGTTGGATTTTGTAGCTAGTATCTGGAAAACGATAGGGATCATTGTCGACGAAAAAGGTTGAGTGGTCAACTCAGCAAATTTGAGAGGAGTGCATAATCGTGGTTCAACGGATTACAGGAATGTCGAACTCAGGAATAGACATTGATGCTGCAGTCAAAGGTATGCTTATGGGCCAACAAAATAAGGTGGATAAGCTGGGGCAGAAGAAGCAAACCATTGAGTGGCAACGGCAGGCCTATTTGGATATGAACACCAAGCTTACGGATTTCCGCAATAATAAATTGTTTAACTTTAAGCTCGAAGGAACGCTTGCGGCTTCTAAAGTAGATATTTCCGGAAATCAGGATGCCATTAGCGTAAAAGCAACGGGAAATGCCATCCAAGGTAACCTAAATGTTAAAGTTAAAAGCTTGGCCACTTCAGCCAGCCTTACGAGCTCAGCGAGTGTAACTATTGATTTGACAAAAAAAAGCTTGAAAGAACAGTTTGGAAATGTCTCCATCTCCGACTCGATTACTATCAATGGAAAAAAGGTTACATTTGATCCCGAAAAGGATACGCTGGATAAAGTCATCACTAAGATTAATAAGGAGACCAATGTTACGGCTTTTTTTAACACTTCTAACAAGCAGCTTGTGCTTACCTCCAAGGATACCGGAGCTGACACCAAAATAGAAGTGGATATGAACGGGGAATTGGCTCAAGCCCTAAAACTACAAGCGACAGCAGGAGTTAACTATAAAACGGGGCAAGATGCCCAAGTATTCATTAATGATACATTGACAAGTCAAAAAAGCAACACCTTTCTGGTTAATGGTGTTGAGATCACATTAAAAAATCCGAGTCCAAATCCAGGCAACTCAGGATCAAACAATGCTAGTGACTATACAGGCTCTGTCATTCGAGTTTCGCGTGACGTAAATGCTATTGTAGATTCTATCAAAACCTTTATCACGGACTATAACTCGATTCTCAAAACGCTTCAAGATAAGGTTTCTGAGACTAAATATCGGGATTTTCCTCCATTGACCGCTGAGCAAAAAGAATCATTAAAGGAGAAGGAGATCGAGCAATGGGAAGAGAAGGCAAAAAGCGGCCTTCTTGCCAATGATTCTATCTTAACTTCGGTGATCAGCGGTTTTCGGTCGGTCATGTCCGGGAAAGTGGACAATGGCTCGAAGTATAATACTCTAGCAAACATTGGTATAGGAAGCATAGGTTACTTGGATAACGGTAAACTGACCTTGAATGACGAAAATAAGTTGAGAAAGGCCCTGGAGGAAGACCCAGAAGCTGTCTTGAATCTCTTCACTGCCGATGGAACCGGAAAAAAAGACCGTTCGGATATGGGACTTGCCGAACGCATGTATGCAGATCTTAAATCAACACTGGATCAAGTCAAGAAAAAGACAGGGTTGTCCGCCATAAGTTTGGATGACACAGTACTAGGTAAACAAATGAAGGATCTTACAAGTCGGATCAAGGCAGGAAATAACCGGCTTGCTGATCTTGAAACCCGTTACTATAAACAATTCAGTGCGATGGAACAGGCCATGCAAAAATATAACTCACAATCCAACAGTTTGGCTGGGTACTTTAAGTAAGGAAAATATAGGTTTGATCATGGAGGAATAGGCGTGCTACAAACTCAGCTCAATAAGTATTTAGAGAACTCGGTGCAAACCGCCACCCCCGCGCAGCTGTTGATTATGCTATGTGATGGAGCCATTCGATTCTGTAAGCAAGGTATTGCTGCGATTAATCAGCAGAACTTTGAAGAAGCCAATTTGAATTTAACGAAAACACAAGATATAATCTCGGAATTCATTATTACTTTAGATAAAAACTCCTCAATTGCCGAACCGTTGTTGAAGTTGTATGAGTACTTTAATTACCGATTAATTGAAGCAAATATTCAAAAGAAAGTGGATTCTGCAGAAGAAGTGTTAGGTTATTTAATCGACTTAAAACAAACGTGGGTAGAGGCTGCTAAGTCCTCCGGCGCTAATCATGTCAAGCTTGGATAAAATTATTGAACAATTAGAATCCATGACTGAAAATATCCTCGAGGTATTAACGGAAACAGAGACAGAGGATTTGGAGGAGTTTGTCTTACAGAGAGATGAATTAATCAACCAGATGATGGATATGCCTAGAACGCCTGAGGATAAAGCCTTGTTTGGGAATCGAATTGAAGCTTTACTGCAAGCTGACCCTTTTATAGTCGAAAGGATGAGGCAACTGCAGCAAGAAGCACAGGATGGATTAAAAAAAATAAATTTAGTCAAGATGCAAAGGGGAGCTTATGAATCGGTGTATTCCCCAGACAGTATCTACTTTGATCGAAAGAAATAGTATGATCAGAGTTATCAGAGTTTGTGCTAATAGGGTGGTTCAGAAGTTCCAACTTCTGAGGTGCTCTTTTTTTATAGTATTCTTTCTATAAGGCTTATCCGAATTGTTTTTTCATCATTCACACTCACCTGTGGACAATGTGCATAACTCTGTTGATAACTTTGCGGAAAATGTCGGAAAACCGCGACGGGACAGGCTTTTCGGATGTGAATAGGTTATTAACGTCATGTTAATACTCGAATTTTCTAAATATTTAGCTAACACGGTGGATGTTGGATTGACAGCGGTTTCGGCGGGTGATATATTCGAAAGGTAGGCAAATGCTTACAGTTATTTGACGACGAAGGGAATGTTATTGCATGCAAGGTAAAGTGAAATGGTTCAACGCAGAAAAAGGCTATGGTTTCATCGAGCGTGAAGACGGTGGCGACGTATTCGTTCACTTCTCCGCGATTCAAACCGATGGTTTCAAGACATTGGAAGAAGGCCAATCCGTTGAGTTTGATATCGTAGAGGGCGCGCGCGGTCCTCAAGCAGCTAACGTCGTCAAGTTGTAATCATCCCGCCGTCTATGGCGGCCCGTATAGATGGTTATGGTTTTGAGTGAATGTAGCAGCGATAACGCCCTGGAGCGATCCGGGGTGTTTTTTTGTTTGCTCCGGCTCGGCCTTAAATTGTTCAAATATTTTGTGAATTTAATTTGTCGATTATGAAGGATTTTTGAAGGCGAAGGGGGAATATAGTATACTGTAGGTATGAAAGGAGGAGTTGTACATGAAATTCAATATCCGTGGCGAGAACATCGAAGTAACCGAGGCTTTGAGAGACCATGTTGAGAAGAAGCTGAGTAAGCTGGAAAGGTACATCGAAGCTCCCCCTACATCTGAAGTACATGTAACGCTTAGTGTCCTGAAGGGTCTACAGACCGTTGAGGTCACCATTCCGCTTCCAGCCTTCATGCTGCGTGCGGAAGAGAAGCACTCCGATCTCTATGCAGCCGTCGACCTGGTGGTAGACAAGCTGGAGCGTCAGATCCGCAAGGCGAAGACCAAGGCCAACCGCAAGGTGCGCCAGGAGGGCAGCTTGAAGGATTTGTTCCGGACAGAGTCCAATGTGGCTTACGCTTATGATGAAGACGAAGATGAGTTTGAGCTTGTGCGTACGAAGAAATTCACCTTGAAGCCGATGGATATCGATGAGGCTATTCTGCAGATGAATATGGTCGGCCATAACTTCTTCGTGTTTGCCAACTCCGATACGTCTCAAGTGAATGTCGTGTATAAGCGCGACGACGGGAAATACGGCTTGATCGAGCCAGCCCGTTAATCCTCCCCTCAAATAAACATTTGGAAATTTAGAGCTTGTCTGCGGCGCTGTATGCGTCCCAGGCAAGCTCTTTTAGCATAATGCGGAATTAGCCGCGCAAGTTGTGAAACTTTTTCAAGCTACGTGCGTCTGTATGAATAATAAAAAATGCCTGGCGGAAGGCGATTGGAAGCGTCGGGTAACCGAGCAGGAGCGCCTAAACCTCATGAAATAAACATGAGGTGGAATACTAAAAGAAATGGTCTCTGATTCCAGCCTTTGGTTGCGGGATATGTCGCAAAAATGCTACAATTTAAGTTAGGGATTATCGTTCGATAAAGGAAGGGGTTTAGCAGCATGCTAGGACTCGTTAAGAAGCTTTTTGGCGATCAGAATGAGCGTGAACTGAAGCGGATGTGGAAGGCCGTTGAGTATATCAATTCTTTGGAACCGGGCATTGAGGTGCTGTCGGATGAAGAGTTGAAAGGGAAGACGGCGGAATTCCGCGGACGGGTGGAGAACGGCGAGGATCTCGACGATCTGCTGCCGGAGGCATTCGCCGTCGTACGGGAAGCCTCCAAGCGTGTGCTGGGCAAGCGGCATTACGATGTACAGCTCATCGGGGGAATGACGCTCCATGAAGGCCGGATCGCAGAGATGCGGACAGGGGAAGGTAAAACGCTCGTCGGTACGCTTCCGGTATACCTGAACGCACTGACAGGCAAGGGCGTGCATGTAGTTACCGTCAATGATTATCTGGCATCACGCGACAGCGGCGAGATGGGAAGAATTTACGAGTTCTTGGGAATGACCGTCGGGGTCAATCTTCCGAACCTGTCTCATCCGGACAAGCAGGCGGCTTATGCCTGCGATATTACGTACGGCACGAACAACGAGTTCGGGTTCGACTATCTGCGTGATAACATGGTTGTATATAAGGAACAAATGGTACAGAAGCCGCTTTATTTTGCGGTTATTGACGAAGTGGACTCCATCCTGGTCGATGAGGCACGGACGCCGCTTATTATCTCCGGACAAGCTGCCAAGTCTACGGACATGTATTATATGGCCGATCACTTTGTGAGCAAGCTGAAGGAAGAAGAAGATTACACGATCGACGTGAAGCTTCGCAGCGTAGCCTTGTCGGAAGAAGGGGTAGCGAAGGCGGAGAAAGCATTTGGCGTGGAGAACTTGTTTGACCATGAGAATGTAACGTTGAACCACCATATCCAGCAAGCGCTGAAGGCTCATGTCATCATGCGTCTGGATGTGGACTATGTCGTGCAGGAAGGTGAGATCGTCATCGTCGACGAATTCACCGGACGTCTGATGGTCGGCCGCCGCTACAGCGAAGGACTCCACCAGGCTATTGAGGCGAAGGAAAAGCTGCAGGTTCAGAATGAGTCGATGACGCTTGCGACTATTACCCTGCAGAACTACTTCCGGATGTACCGCAAGCTGTCCGGGATGACCGGTACGGCCAAGACGGAAGAGGAAGAGCTGAAGAAGATCTACGGGCTGGAAGTTATCGTCGTTCCGACGAACCGTCCGATGGTCCGTAAGGATATTCCAGACGTGGTATACAAGTCGGTCGGAAGCAAGTTCCGTGCCGTTGTTAATGAGATCGTAGAACGTCACGCCAAGAACCAGCCGGTGTTGGTCGGTACGGTGTCCATCGAGAACTCGGAGCGCTTGTCCGAGATGCTGAAGAAGAAGGGCGTCACGCACAAGGTTCTTAACGCCAAGTACCATGCGGAAGAGGCCGAGATCGTCTCGCGCGCAGGCCAAGCCGGTGCGGTTACGATCGCAACCAACATGGCAGGCCGTGGTACGGATATTATGCTCGGCGACGGAGTCGCGGAAAGCGGCGGGCTGCATATTATAGGTACGGAGCGGCATGAAAGCCGCCGGATCGATAATCAGCTGCGCGGTCGTGCTGGCCGTCAGGGTGACCCGGGTTCGTCCCAATTCTATTTGTCCCTAGAGGACGAATTGATGCGCCGGTTCGGCGCTGAGAATATCATGGGCATGATGGACCGCCTCGGCTTCGAGGAGGATCAGCCGATCGAGAGCAAGCTGATTTCCCGAGCGATTGAATCCGCTCAGAAGCGTGTAGAAGGCAATAACTTCGACGTACGTAAAGTCGTCCTTCAATATGATGACGTGATGAACCAGCAGCGTGAGATTATTTACAAGCAGCGCCGCGAGGTCATCGAGTCCGATAACATCCGCGACATCGTGCTGGGTATGATCTTGCCGGTGGTAGACCGTATTGTCGAAGCTCATTGTTCGGCTGACTTGGTGCCGGAGGAGTGGGATCTGCAGGCGATTATCGATTACGCTAATGGTACATTCCTGCACGAAGGCCAGTTGACGGCAGATGAGCTATGGGGCAAGGAGAAGGAAGAGGTTACCCTGCTGATCAAGGATTTGCTCACCCGTCTGTACGAAGAGCGTGAGCTGCAGATCGGGGAGGAGTTCTTCCGCGAGTTCGAGAAGGTTGTCGTTCTGCGTGCGGTAGACAGCAAGTGGATGGACCATATCGATGCGATGGACCAATTGCGTCAAGGGATCCATCTTCGCGCCTATGGCGGTACCGATCCGCTGCGTGAATACCAATTCGAAGGCTATGAGATGTTCCAGGAGATGATTCAGAGCATTCAGGAGGAAGTTTCCACGTATGTCATGAAGGCGCATGTGGAGACGAATCTAGTGCGTGAAGCCGTCGTCGATGAGCATGAGATGGCCACGAACGCGGAGCCTGCCGTGAAGAAGCCTGCCGTGAACAAGCAGGATATTATCGGTCGTAACGATCTATGTCCTTGCGGCAGCGGCAAGAAATACAAGCAATGCCACGGCGCATAAGGGCCGGAGCCTTATTTTAGAAGAAACGGATAGCAAGAGGGGGATCGGGGCGCTGCTCCGGTCTCCTTTTTCCACGAATAGACAGGGGATTCCCTACAGAAACTACTCCACTAAAGAGGTGCTAGGTATGTTGGAAGCAGATGTAAAGCGAGACTTGCAAGAAACGGCAAAGCGTTTGGCCGAGTTTAGGGGGTCTCTTTGACTTAGATCTCAAGCTTGAGCAGATCGCGGATTTTGAAGAGAAGATGTCGGCACCTGATTTCTGGGATGACAATGAGAAGGCGCAGAAGCTGATTGCGGATATGAATGCAGTGAAGGGCGGCGTTGACCAGTTTCAGAAGCTTGTAGCGGAGTTTGAGGATCTGGAAGTGCTGGTTGAGCTGATGGCTGAGGAGCAGGATGACGGTATGGCTGCTGATATTGAATCCGGCCTCGCTGTACTGATCCGGAAGCTGGAAGCGTTCGAGCTGCAATTGCTGTTGAATCAGCCGTATGACCGTCTGGACGCGATACTGGAGCTTCATCCCGGAGCTGGAGGCACGGAGTCACAGGACTGGGCTGAGATGCTGCTTCGCATGTACCGCCGCTGGGCTGAGAAGCGGGATTTCAAGGTAGAGGTGCTGGATTATCTGCCTGGGGACGAAGCGGGAGTGAAAAGTGTGACGCTCTCGATCAAGGGTCACAACGCTTATGGCTATTTGAAGGCGGAAAAGGGAGTTCATCGCTTGGTGCGGATCTCGCCCTTCGACGCTTCGGGACGTCGCCATACTTCCTTCGTCTCCTGCGACGTGATGCCGGAAATTGATGACGATGTCGAGATCGAGATTCGTACGGAGGACTTGAAGATTGATACGTACCGGTCGTCTGGAGCGGGTGGACAGCATATCAATACGACGGATTCGGCCGTGCGGATTACGCACTTGCCAAGCGGCGTTGTCGTCAGCTGTCAAACACAGCGCTCGCAGATCAAAAACCGCGAACAGGCGATGAAGATGCTGCGTTCCAAGTTGTATGAGAGGAAGATTGAGGAGCAGCAGAAGCATCTGGCCGAGATCCGCGGCGAAGTGTCCGATATTGCCTGGGGCAGCCAGATTCGTTCGTATGTATTCCATCCGTACAGCATGGTGAAGGATCATCGGACGCTGGAGGAGACGGGCAATGTAGGAGCGGTCATGGACGGCGATCTCGATCCGTTTATCGATGCATACCTGCGTCAGCAGATTAACAAGCCATCCAAGGAAGAATAGACCATACTATAGAAGTTGGATACCTGGCCAGTACCTACACGAACGGCAAATTACGCTCCATCGGCATCCTGTCCCCTCCGGGTAAGGTGGCGGGATGTGATAGGCTGCCGTGTAGGTTTTTGGCTTGGAGACGGGGTGAACGCCTTGGAAAGTCGGAGTGAACGGAACAAGGGAAAGAAGCAGAAGCGTGAGCGTGAACGCGATCCGGCGTCTGCAGCGGAGTGGGGGAAAGGCAGGGCATCTTCTCGCTCCTCATATGAAGAGGGACGGAGAGAGCGGCCGGTACAGCAGCCAGAACGGCTGTCGGACGAGCGGGATGAGAGCAGACACACGGTGGAGCGATCGGATCGGCAGGAGGAAGCCTCATCTGCGCAGCTGAGCAGGACAAGTCTTACCAGGCAGGAGAGCAACCGCCTAGCAGCCGGGGATGATTACGGGCAGGAGGATGCTTTGGCTCCGAAGAGTGGCCGTTCCAGGTCACGGAATGGCCGCCACCCTGGAGATTCGCCGCAGGAGGATTCGGCCAGAACGAAGCGCAACCGCCGGCGTGCCAAGGGCGGCCTCGACAGTACCTGGCATCGCGTGATGGAATATATCCTGCTGGTGATCGGCTCGCTGCTGATTGCGCTTAGTTTTAATTTGTTTTTTTATCCGAATCAGCTGGCCTCTGGCGGAATTTCAGGGATTAGCATCATTATAGACACCTTGTTCGGATTCGAGCCTGCCCTTACCCAATGGGCGCTCAATATCCCGCTGTTTTTCGCCGGGACCTTCCTGATTGGCAGACACTTCGGAGTCAAGACGGCTGTCGGCTCTGTATTATTGCCCCTGCTCGTCTTGTTGACCCGGGACATGCCCAGCTTAACTACGAATATATTGCTGGCAAGTATATATGGCGGCATTCTGCTGGGAATCGGGATCGGACTTGTTTACCGGGGGCGGGGTTCGACAGGCGGGTTTTCGGTAGCGGCACAAATTTTGCACAAATATACCGGCATCGGCTTCGGTCTATGTGTGGCCCTGCTCGATGGCATGGTAATTCTGACTGCAGGGATCTTTATCTCTCCGGAGAAGGCGATGTATGCGCTAATCGGACTGTTCGTGACGAGTAAAACGATTAATGTCGTTCAGATCGGTCTTAGCTACTCCAAGGTAGCTTTCATCATCTCCGACTCGGTAGAGGAGATTCGTGAGGCTATCCTATTCGAGCTGGACCGGGGCTTGACCAAGCTACAGGCAACCGGCGGGTACACAGGGGAAGACCGTACGGTCCTGATGGTGGTGGTCGGACAGACCGAGGTGACACGTCTTAAGGAGATCGTCCGTTCGGTTGATCCGGGGGCATTTGTTATCTTAAGCGATACGAATGAGGTGCTCGGAGAAGGCTTCAAGCTGTCCGGGCCTTCCTGAAAAAAGGCATAGTCATGAACGTCCTCAGGATAGTCTTGCTTGATAACGGCCCCTGAGTTACGATGGACAAGGCAAGCCTAGGTGAGAGCGGGTTCATGTAAAGTTCGGGGAAATTATTGATTGAATTATTATACCTAGGAATGTATAATAATACATAGTTTTCATGTGGGGGGACGGAGCCATGTCTATGAAATTAAGAGCTGCCATCGTAGGATCGACCGGATACGGCGGCGTGGAGCTGATTCGGCTGCTGCTGACGCATCCGAACGTAGAAATCACCTCGGTGATTTCGTCGTCTACGGCTGGTGTACCTATAGCGGATGGATATCCGCATTTGAATCAAATTTTGACCGAAAACCTGGACGGCATCGACATTGAGCAAATTGCGGCGAAAGCCGATGTTGTGTTTCTGGCAACCCCGCATGGCGTCAGTATCGACTTGTCGCCCAAGCTGCTGGATGCCGGTCTGAAGGTTATCGACCTGTCCGGTGATTTCCGGCTGAAGGACACGGCGGCGTATGAGCAATGGTATAAGCACAAGCCGGCTGATCCTGCTTATCTGGAGAAGGCGGTATACGGGCTGTGCGAATTGTTCGGCGATGAAGTGCCGGGCGCTCAATTTATCTCCAATCCGGGCTGCTACCCGACAGCTTCCATTCTGGGTCTCGCACCGCTTGCGGCCAAGCGATGGATCGATCTCAAATCGATTATTATCGACGCCAAATCCGGTGTATCCGGCGCAGGACGAGGTCTCAGCCAGACGGTGCACTATGCGGAGATCAATGAGAACCTCCTGGCCTACAAGGTAAACCGTCATCAGCACACACCTGAGATTGAGCAGGCGATCAGCCGTCTGGCGGATGAAGAAGTGACCGTTACGTTCACGACACACCTGGTGCCGATGACACGCGGCATCATGTCTACTATATATGTAAACTTGAATCAAACACGCAGCGAGCAGGAGATTCATGACCTGTTCAGCAGCTATTATGAAGGAAGAGCGTTCGTTCGCGTTCGTAAGTTGGGCAAATACCCAGGGACGAAAGAAGTGACCGGCTCGAACTATTGCGATATCGGGTTGTCGCTGGACGCTCGCACGGGACGTCTGACGATTGTATCTGTGATCGACAACATGGTTAAGGGTGCGGCCGGGCAGGCTGTACAGAATTTGAATATCATGATGGGCTGGGATGAGTCGACAGGACTTGCGTTCACCCCGGTTTATCCATAAGGCGAGGACGGGGGAACAATCAACATGTCGAATCAACAATCGTTTACGGTGGTAGCGGGCGGTTCGGTGACAACACCGAAGGGCTTTCGGGCAGGCGGCTTGCACTGCGGCTTGAAAAAAACGGAGCGCCACGATCTGGGCGCGATCTATTGCGAGGTGCCGGCGAATGCAGCTGGCGTCTACACGCTCAATCAATTTCAAGCTGCTCCGCTGCGCGTGACGCAGGAGAGCATCGCGCAAGGCGGCAAGCTGCAGGCGATGCTGGTCAACAGCGGCAATGCGAATGCCTGCACGGGCCAGCAAGGAGAAGACGATGCGCGCGCGATGCGGGCTGCAGGAGCCAAGGCCTTTGGCGTTGCCGAGCATCTGGTCGGCGTAACGTCCACGGGCGTGATCGGCGAGCTGCTGCCGATGGGCAAAGTGCTCGGGGGTATCGAGAGGCTGCATGCCCAAGTCAAGGTGGACGGTGGCGATGATTTCTGCCAGGCGATCCTGACGACGGACCTGGTGAAAAAAGAAATCTGCGTACGCGTCACCGTAGGCGGTCAAACCGTGCATATCGCCGGCGCAGCCAAGGGCTCAGGCATGATTCATCCGAACATGGCGACGATGCTCGGGTTCATGACGACGGACGCCAACATCGAGAGCGTTCATCTCCAGAAGCTGCTGAACGACATCACCGATTCGACCTTCAACATGATTACCGTTGACGGCGACACCAGCACGAACGACATGGTCGTCGTGATGGCCAGCGGCCTGGCCGAAAATGATGCCCTCACGCCGGATCACCCGGACTGGGCAGCTTTCGCCGCCGGCTTCAACTATGTCGGCGAAGTGCTCGCCAAAGCCATCGCCCGCGACGGCGAAGGCGCGACCAAGCTGATCGAAGTAACCGTGGCGCATGCCGACTCACGCGATGCCGCACGCGCCATCGCGAAGACGGTCATCGGCTCGAGCCTGGTGAAATCCGCCTGCTTTGGCGCCGACGCCAACTGGGGTCGTATCATCGCCGCCGTCGGCCGTGCCGGACACCCGGTACAGACCGAAACCGTAGACATCAGCCTCGGCGACATCCCGGTATTGGTCCAATCCCGTCCTGTCCGCTTCGACGAAGAGCGCGCCGCCGAATACCTGAAGGGCGAACTCGTCCAAATCTTCGTTGATCTGCACATGGGCGACGCCACCGCAACCGCCTGGGGCTGCGACCTGACGTACGACTACGTCCGCATCAACGCCGCTTACCGTACGTAATGAAGGGGTTTTGTTGAGCCCTCACCCAGCTTGTCACGGGCAACGCAGGAGCCCAACGACAAGCCCCATCTGCACGAAGTAAGGGAAAGCGAGAAACCCTTGGCTGGCATCGCGGCCCTATAACAAACTAAACTAAGCTTGTCGCGGGCGACATAGGAGCCCCATGACAAGCCCCACATAGCCTGCGAGCCGGACAGATAGCCATCGGCCTGTCCGGCTCGCAGCGGTGTTCCGCTCTGCTCGAAGAAAAGCTTCATGACGCAGTCATGTGGCGGCACCTTCCACGCAGCGGCTCCACCAACGCACCAACGGCGCTCATAAGCCCCAGGCCCACGTAGCGGAAGAACGCCGTCTGCAAGCGGACGCCCGGTACGGGCGGGAAAAGCGGTCCCACAGCCATAGCGGCTTCAACGACGGCCCCGCAGCAGGCACGCTCCGTTTCGGGGTCTTGGGGCGAAGCGCCCAAGTCCTCCCCCCTTGTGACAAGGGGGGAAAGAGGGGGGATCCGATCCACATGTTCGTCATGAAATGCGGCGGCAGCACGCTGGCAGCGCTGCCCGATGCTTTTTTCGAAGATTTGAAGCAATTGCAGGAAGCGGGAGAGATTCCCGTGATCGTCCACGGCGGAGGTCCGGCCATCTCCGACACGCTGAGCAAGCTGGGGATCGAGACCGAATTCGTGAACGGCCTGCGTAAAACCAACGAAGACGTACTGGATGTTGTCGAGATGGTGCTGGCTGGGAAGATTAACAAGGAGATTGTCCGCAAGATCCAATTCTCCGGAGCCAGGGCCGTAGGCTTGGCCGGTGTGGACGGCAACCTCATCCAAGTACAGCCAGTGGCGAACGCCCATGAGGTCGGATTGGTCGGTGATGTGACGCATGTCAACGCCGAGCTGATCCATGGAGTCGTGGCCTTGGGTTATATCCCGGTCATTGCGCCTGTAGGTATCGGTGCCGACGGCAGACAGCGGTATAACATCAATGCGGACACAGCGGCAGGAGCGGTAGCTTCGCATCTCGGCGTTGAGCGGATGATCGTCGTCACGGACGTTCCCGGCATTCTGAAGACGGTGGACGGCGAGAAGCGCGTGCTCCCTTCGGTAACGGTGCAGGAGATTGACGAGATGATCGCCAGCGGGGAAATTTACGGCGGGATGATTCCCAAAGTAAAGGCAGCCGTCCAGTGCATCCAAGGCGTGGTAAAGGAAGTCGTGATCGTCAACGGCTCCGAGCCGCAGGTGCTGAGCAAGGCACTTAAGGAAGGCGGCATCGGCACGCGGATAGTGAAGGCTTAATTCATCCGCGATAAGCGGTTGATCATACAAAAACTTGATAAAGGAGTGAACGACATGGGAGAGACTCAAAGCGCATTGTTTCCGAACTACGCTAGATATCCTTTTACGTTTGTGAAGGGGGAAGGCAGCCGATTGTGGGATGAGAACGGCAAGGAGTACCTGGACTTGATGTGCGGCTTGGCCGTTACGGGTCTGGGGCATGCCCCCAAGCAGGTGACGGAGCGTCTGAAGGAGCAGGTAGACACGCTTTGGCACACGAGCAATCTGTTTCATAATCCCGGACAGGAGAAGTTGGCTCAGATTCTCGTAGCCAATAGCTGCGCGGATGCCGTCTTCTTCTGCAACAGCGGTGCGGAAGCCAATGAAGCGGCGATCAAAATCGCCCGCCGGTATTTCTCCAAAGTTTTGGAGCAGCCGGAGCGTAATGAGATCATCACCTTCGACATGTCGTTTCACGGACGGACACTGGCGACACTGACGGCGACTGGTCAGCAGAAAGTACAGGATGGCTTCGCCCCACTGCCTCCAGGCTTCGTCTATGCGCCTTATAATGATGCGGAAGCGGTCGAAAAGCTGATTTCCCCGCGTACATGCGCGATTATGCTGGAGCTCGTCCAAGGTGAGGGCGGCGTAAATCCGGCGGATCCTGACTTCGTCAAGGCAGTCGCTGAGCTCTGCGAGCGTCATGGCTTACTGCTCATTCTCGACGAGATCCAGACGGGGATCGGACGTACCGGCAAGCTGTTCGCTTATGAACACTACGGCATCGAGCCGGACGTGATCACGCTGGCCAAGGGCCTGGGCAACGGCTTCCCGATTGGCGCCATGCTGGGTAAGGAGAAGCTGCGTAACGCACTGTCGGCAGGCTCGCACGGCACGACTTACGGTGGCAACTATCTGGCTACAGCAACGGGCATTGCGACGATGGAGACGATTCTGGCGGAGGATGCTTCAGGCAAAGCGGCGGCGATGGGCGACTACATCATGAGCGAGCTCAAGACGAGACTGGCTAGCAATCCGCTCGTCGGTCAAATCCGCGGGCTCGGCCTGCTGATCGGTCTCGGGCTGACCGTGCCTGGAGCGGACATCATCAAGTCCATCCACGAGCAGGGCGTGCTCGTCGTGCCGGCTGGACCTAATGTGATCCGGCTCGCGCCAAGCTTGCTGATCAGCAAGGAAGATGTTGACCGTGGCCTGGACGTCATCTGCGAGACACTGGCTAAGGCAGCGGCAGCAGCGGCGGTATAACAAGCGTATGAGCTAAGCAGCGTAGAGGGGCTCCTTTGCACTGCAAGCAAGCAGCAGCTTGTGAGCCCCGTACGGCGCTTGCTCTTCGATAGCGATACGATCAAGAGAACAACCAAATACAAGCATCATGGAAGGGAGCTGCATGAATTGGCTGAAACGGCAGAACAGGATTTGGCGTTGCAACTGAAAGGCCGGGATTTTATCGGTCTTGTCGATTATACATCGGAGGAGATCCGGTACCTGATTGATCTTGCGATCGACTTGAAGAAGAAGCAGAAGGCGGGCGAGATTTACCAGCCGCTGAAGGGCAAGACACTGGGAATGATTTTTGAAAAGTCCTCGACGCGTACGCGCGTATCCTTCGAAGTGGGGATGTACCAATTGGGCGGCCACGCGCTGTTCCTGAGCAAGAATGATCTGCAGATCGGACGGGGAGAGACGATTGCCGATACGGCGCAGACGATGTCTCGTTACCTGGATGGGATTATGATTCGTACGTACGCACACCGTACGGTGATCGAGCTGGCGCGCAACGCGACAGTCCCGGTCATCAACGGGCTGACCGACCTGTCTCACCCTTGCCAGGCGCTGGCTGACTACCAGACGGTGCTGGAGAAGAAGGGGCGTCTGGAAGGATTGAAGGTTGCGTACATCGGGGACGGCAACAATATGGTGCATTCTCTGCTGATGGGGGCTTCCAAGCTGGGAATCAACTTCGCGGTAGCGACGCCGCAGGGCTATGAGCCGGACAATGAAGTGCTTCAGCAATCGCGGGATGCGGCTGCGAAGACAGGTGCATCCGTGTTGTTCACGAACGATCCGAAGGAAGCAATCGCGGATGCCGACGTCGTGTACACCGATGTGTGGGCGAGCATGGGCTTCGAGGCGGAGCAGAAGGAGCGGGAGATCGCGTTCAAGCAATTCCAGGTGAACGAGGAGCTCGTGAAATACGCAAAATCCGACTATTTGTTCATGCACTGCCTGCCGGCGCATCGCGGGGAAGAAGTGAGCGAAGGCGTGATCGACGGAGGAAATTCCGTTATTTTCGATCAGGCGGAGAACCGTCTGCATGCCCAGAAGGCCGTTATGGCCGCGATCATGTAGGCTTTTGCACCCGAGCGCACGCGCGCAGACGACGTTATACCACAGAAGGAGAGCGGGAACGACATGGCAAAGCAAAAAATCGTATTGGCTTATTCGGGCGGCTTGGACACGTCCATTATCTTGAAATGGTTAAAGGAAACCTATGATGCGGAGATCATCGCTTTCACAGCGGATATCGGTCAGAAGGATGAGCTGGATGGCCTCGAAGAGAAAGCGCTGAACACCGGCGCTTCCAAAGTATATATCGATGACCTGCGCGAGGAATTCGCGCGCGACTTCATCTTCCCGATGTTCCAGGCTGGTGCGCTGTATGAAGGCCAGTACCTGCTCGGCACGAGCATCGCGCGTCCGCTGATCGCTAAGCGGATGGTCGAGATCGCCCTTGCAGAGGGAGCAACGGCTATTGCGCACGGCGCAACCGGCAAAGGTAATGACCAGGTTCGCTTCGAGCTGACGGCTGCGGCTCTGACACCGGATGTGGATGTCATCGCGCCTTGGCGTCTGGAGACGTTCCGTGAAGAATTCCCGGGACGCGCAGAAATGATCGCGTTCGCCGAGAAGCACGGCATCAACGTCACGGCTTCTGCGGCTAAGCCGTACTCGATGGACCGCAACCTGCTGCACATCAGCTATGAGAGCGGTGTGCTGGAGGACCCTTGGTTCGATCCGAGCGCCAAGGAAAACAAAGAAATGTTCCTGCTGAGCGTAGATCCTGAGGACGCTCCTAACGAAGCGGAATACATCGAGCTTGAGTTTGAGCAAGGCAACTGCGTTGCCATCAACGGCGAGCGCATGATTCCGCTGCACATCATGGAGAAGCTCAATGAGCTCGGCGGCAAGCACGGCATCGGCCGTGTCGACATGGTCGAGAACCGCTTCGTCGGCATGAAGAGCCGCGGTGTCTATGAGACGCCGGGCGGTACGATCCTGTTCACCGCTCACCGCAAGATCGAGTCGATCACGATGGACCGCGAAGTGATGCACTTGCGCGATTCTCTGATTCCGAAATACGCACAGCTCGTGTACAACGGCTTCTGGTATGCACCGGAGCGTCTGGCGATCCAGGCCCTCGTGACCGAGAGCCAGAAAAACGTCAGCGGTACGGTTCGCCTCAAGCTGTACAAAGGCAATGTCATCGGTGCCGGCGTGCAAAGCCCGGTCAGCCTGTACAACCCGCATATCGCGACGATGGAAGCCGATCCGACCAAAGCTTACGACCAAGGCGATGCGACAGGCTTTATCCGCCTGAATGCCCTTCGTCTGCGCGTAGCGGCCGGCGTGAACAAGAACAAAGGCAATTAATACGGTCTGCTGCCCGCAGTTGGCAAGTCCGGCAGAGGGCAACAGGAATCGAATAAGGTCGGCGCAGGGTTTTCCGCCAAGGGAAGCCCTGTGCCTGTGTCAGAGGAAGAAAGGGGCCATGCATCGTGTCTAAGCTTTGGGGCGGACGCTTTACGAAGAAAACGGACCAATTGGTCGAGGAATATACGGCATCGATTCTGTTTGACAAGGAACTGGCTGAAGAGGATGTACAGGGCAGCATCGCGCATGTATCCATGCTGGGCAAGTGCGGCATCCTGCCGGCAGCCGACGTGGAGACGATCAAGGACGGCTTGCTGAAGGTTCAGGGCATGATCCGCCGCGGCGAGCTGGAGTTCTCGGTCAGCGACGAGGACATCCACATGAACGTCGAGAAGGCACTGATCGACGAAGTAGGCCCGGTCGGCGGCAAGCTGCATACCGGACGGAGCCGCAACGATCAGGTAGCAACTGATATGCACCTGTGGCTGCGCAAGCGCGTCGTGGAGTTCGTAGGCCTCTTGAACAAGGTTCAGGAAGCGCTGATCGAGCAGGCGAAGCAGAACCTGGATACGATCGTGCCGGGCTATACGCATCTGCAGCGGGCGCAGCCGATCCTGTTCGCTCATCATCTGCTTGCTTATGTCTCGATGTTCCAGCGTGACGCAGAGCGTTTGCAGGATAGCTATAAACGGGTCAACCTACTGCCGCTCGGCGCTGGCGCGCTGGCAGGAACGACATTCCCGATCGACCGTCACTTTGTGGCGGAGCAGCTTGGATTTGACCGCGTGTACGAGAATTCCCTGGATGCGGTAAGCGACCGCGACTTCATCCTGGAGTTCCTGTCGAACGCTTCGATGATCATGATGCATCTATCGCGCCTGAGCGAGGAATTCGTCATGTGGTCGAGCACGGAGTTCCGCTTCGTGGAGCTGGACGATGCGTTCTGTACGGGCAGCAGCATCATGCCGCAGAAGAAGAACCCGGATGTGGCCGAGCTCGTGCGCGGCAAGACGGGCCGGGTGTACGGCAACCTGTTCGGGCTGCTCACCGTGCTGAAGTCGCTTCCGCTGGCCTACAATAAGGACATGCAGGAAGACAAGGAAGGTATGTTCGACACGGTTCGTACGCTTCAGGGCGCCTTACAGTTGTATGCGCCGATGATCGCAACGATGAAGGTTAACAAGGACCGGATGAGACAAGCGGTCAACCAAGACTTCTCCAATGCGACGGACATCGCCGACTATTTGGTCAACAAAGGCATGCCTTTCCGCCAGGCGCATGAGGTAATCGGGAAGACGGTACTGTACTGCATCCAGCAGAACAAATACCTGCTCGACCTGAAGCTGGAGGAGTACCATCAATTCTCCGAGCTGTTCGGCGATGACATCTACCAGGTGCTCCAGCCGGAGACGGTTGTCAATGCGCGTAATGTATACGGCGGCACGGCGACAGCACAGGTCAGCGCAGCTGTAGAACGTGCGGAAGCAGCATTGGCCGGATCGGCTGCTTGGTTCGACGAGTTTTACACGAAGAGCAGATAAGCTCTCTTACCGCAAGGTATGAGCTCAAGCCCCCGATGCTTGAGCGCAATAAATAAGCCCCTTGCAGCTCATGCCTGGTCCGCGATTACGAAGCGGAACACATGAGCCTGTAGAGGGGTTTATTTGTCTTTTCGCCAGAACCTCCATAAGTTCATGAGCAGGAGAGAAACCAATCAGCAACGCCGCTGATCCCCTATGAAATCACCCCTCTAAGTTCTTTCCTGCTCGTGCTAGCTCTCCTCTTACTTATCTGAACGTCGGCCCCTTCACGCCGTCCTCGACCAGAGGAGTACCGCCTTCTGGGGCCGGAGAGCTGCGGTCTAACCCGGCTCCATTGCTGGAGTTGGTCGCAACCACGTTGGGCTGCGCCGAATACGTATCGCGGGATACCCGTTCTCTGCTGATCTCGAGGCCGTTCTGCTTCTTAATCCGGTAGGTTTCCACGATATATCCAGGCTTGCCGCGGGAGATGGATACCTGCTTGCCCCGGGGCAAGGTCGGATTATGCACGTATTTGGTTGGAGGCTCGAGCTTCTCCACGGTGCTCGATATGACATCATAGGTCACATCTGGCGGTGTTTGGCCGAATAGTTTGACGGTCAGTCCCCGGCTGTCGGTGATCGTGCGGATCAGCAGATGGTGGGCTGTATTGTTGCGGAATTTGAAGTTAATGAATCCGCTGGCGAATGTGGCGTCCTGACCGAGCGCTACATAGCTGACCGGCAGCGAATGATTACGCCGTTCGACAACCTCCAGACCGGCTCTCAGCACTGCGTTGTATAAGGTGGAGGATACTTGGCAGATCCCGCCGCCGACGCCTGGTACCAGCTTGCCGTTGACAATGACGGGGGCTTCGCGGTAGCCTGCGTTTTTTTCCGTCTGCTCGATGTAGGGAGCATAATCGAATACCGTTCCGGGAGCCAGCAGTACATCCTGCAGCGAAGCGGCTGTGGACTGTACATTATGCAGCCGGCCTGCTCCGCTATCTGCCGCTCCGGGAGGCGCGGGGGGATAGACGGTCTGAAACTCCCCGAGCTTGCGGACGATCCCTTGCGCCCGCAGTGTCTCCACTGTGACCTCCGGCTTCCATGGGCGCAGGGGCACCACCAGCTCCGGCGTGGCGGGCTGTGGCTGCTCCCAAGCAGGCAGCGAGGCAATCAGCCGTTCTGCCAACGCAGCCTCATCCGGCTGCACGGTGGGCTGCTCAGCCGCATAGCCGATCGAATCATCCGGACCGATGATCCGTGCAGCATTTTTCGGCGGATTGCGGTAGATCTGAGGATACGCTAGCCTCAGCGATGCTGCCAGCTTGTCTGCCGCGATCCCAGGCTGCGCGTTCCACACCTGGCCTCGCAGGCTCCAGCGCGCCCGTGCCCGCTGGAAGAGGGAGCCCTGCCGCAACGGGAGCGTCGCCTCCATTAGGGCATCCGTGTGCAGTTCTACGCCGAGCTCGCCCAGCGGCCGCTCTGCGGTCGAGCCTGCAGCAGCGCTTCCGTTGTCCAGACGCAGCACAGCCTTGGTGGCGAGGAATGCCGTCCGCCTCTCCGCCAGCTGCTGTTCGAACTCCTGGAGCGTCAGCCCTCCGACCTCCCATGTTCCGATATGCAGACGGGCCGGCAGGCGCTGGGAGGAGCCGTACAGGGCTGCAGCCGAACACCCGGCTACAGCTATCGACAGAGCCGTTATCAGCAGCGGCCCGATGAATCTGGGTAAGGGTGGCATGGTGGATCGAATCTCCTTTGCTAGGAAGGCTCGTACAGAACCTGCTCTTACCGAAGTGTATGCGTGTGTCCCTGGAAACTTTCCGAATCGGCACCTTTTCAAGGGAAACGCTGGTAGCTGGGCCTGGTCCGCTGAACTGATCCAAGCACGGCCTGCCTACTAGAGCCGAAGGGAGAGTCCCCTGCCGATAGCGGGTGACAAGTCCAACTAAAACAGATATCCAAGATGACCGCCTACTCGACAAAACAGCCGCCCAAGGGTTTGTTTCTGCCAAGATGAGTGTTAAAACGCTCTTCGGAACGAAAAGCCGACGCGAAGACCCGGAAATTGCGCACGAAATGGGGTAATCTGTAGAAATTCATTTTGCGTTAAAGGAATTTGAGAATTCATGTCGAACTTATAAAGGCTAGTGCCGGTTTTCCATATGGTGGGACTGGACATGCAAGCTACATCGTAACCTGCCGCATAAGCAGTCAAGAAGGTTACTTACTACAAGCAACCGCTACTAAATTCAGGATGTGATACCGTGATCGAAATGCACGACGTTTGGAAAACGTATCCTGACGGGAGTCATGCGCTCAAAGGCATCAGCGTCAAGGTAGACCAAAGTGAATTCGTCTATGTCGTAGGCCCGTCAGGAGCGGGGAAGTCGACTTTTATGAAAATGATCTATAGAGAAGAGCGTCCGACCAAGGGGACGATCTTTGTGAACGGCTTCAATCTGGAGAAGCTGAAGCAGCGCAAGATCCCGTACGTCCGGAGAAATATCGGCGTTGTATTCCAGGATTTCCGGCTGCTGCCCAAGCTGACGGTATACGAGAATGTTGCGTATGCGATGGAAGTGATTGAGGCACCTAAGAAGGTAATTCGCAAGCGGACACTCGAGGTGCTCGAACTGGTCCGCCTGAAAGATAAGATCGGCTCGCTGCCTACGCAGCTCTCCGGAGGGGAGCAGCAGCGCGTAGCTATTGCCCGGGCAATAGTAAATAACCCTTCGGTTATCATCGCCGATGAGCCTACAGGGAATCTCGACCCCGAAACCTCATGGGGGATTATGAAGCTGATGGAAGAGATCAACTTCCGGGGAACCACCATTGTGATGGCTACGCACAACAAAGAAATCGTGAATACGATGCGCAAACGGGTCATCGCCATCGAGGCAGGTAAAATCGCCCGCGACGAAGCGAGAGGTGAGTACGGCTATGAAGATTAGCACAGCCGGGCGGCATCTCCGTGAAGGGACGAAAAGCGTGCTTCGCAACGGCTGGATGTCCTTTGCTTCGATCAGCTCGATTTCCATTTCGCTGTTTATTCTCGGTGTTTTTCTGCTGCTTACGCTGAATGTCAATTTTCTATCCAAACAAATCGAGCAGCAGGTGGAAATACGCGTGTATCTGGAGGTCAATACGCCTCAGGAACAGGTGGGTATGCTGCAGAACGAGATTGGCTCCATTCCCCAGGTAAGCAAGGTCACCTTCATATCGAAGGATGAGGGCCTCGTTTTCTTGCGTGAAAAGCTGGGTGAAAGCGGCAAGCAATTGTTGGAGGGCTTCGATGGGCAGGACAATCCGCTCAATGACTCCTTTACCGTCGAGGTAACGCAGCCGCGTGAAGTGGCCGCTGTTGCCGAGCAGATCAGCAAGCTCAACAACGACAAAACGACCAAGCCGATTTATCGGGTAAGCTACGGCCAAGGCACCGTGGAGACTATGTTTAAGGTGACGACTATTGTGCGGTATGTAGGTCTGGCGCTGGTTGCCGCTCTTGCCTTGACTGCCATGTTCCTGATTTCAAATACGATTAAAATTACGATTGTCGCCAGGCGCCGGGAAATTTCGATTATGAAGCTGGTTGGTGCGACAAACTCGTTTATCCGCTGGCCGTTTTTTATCGAAGGTGCGCTGCTCGGTATCATCGGCTCGGCGATCCCCGTCGGCATTCTCTTGTACGGGTACTATGAATTGATGAACTCTATCCAGGTGGATCTTAATTTGCTGCTCATCAAGATGCTGTCCTTCGAGGAAGTTGCGGTGCAAACGGCAGGCCTGCTGCTCGGCATCGGTGTTCTCATCGGCATCTGGGGCAGCGTGTTGTCGGTACGTAAATTTTTGCGTGTATAGCGGCCGGAGAATGAAGGTCGAACGAACAATTGCTCAAGGAGGAACGGGTATTGAAAAAGTCTTTTCTGCCGTTGGTCTTGTCCGTTGGTCTCGTAGGTACGCTGGTCGTGCCTCAATCCGGGTTTGCCTTAACCGCTTCACAGCGTATTGAGCAGGAGCTCAAGCAGTTGAAACAGACGAAAGCCGCCGTTGAACAGAAGGGCACTGATGCCGAGAAGCAGCTCGATCAAGTAGCGAAGGAGAAGCAGCAGACGGAGAACGATATCGAAGCGCTGCTCGCTCAGATTGACAAAACCAATCAAAACCTCAACCAATTGAATAATCAGGTAGAAGAGGTCTCTATATCGCTGGAAAAGAATGGCGTGCAGCTTGAAGAGGCCGAAGGGCGTGTCGAGTCGCGCGATCATATGCTGCGTTCCAGGGTAAGGCTGATGTACATGAATGGCGTCGTGTCTTATGCGGATGTGCTCCTCAGTTCGACAAGCTTCAGCGACTTCCTGGACAGGCTGGAGGCGCTGCGCTCGATCGTGAACCAAGATAAGGAAATTTTAGAGGCGAACAAACGGGACCGGGATACGATCACCGTCAAAAAAGCCGAGATTGAAACGCAGCTGGTTGAGGTTAAAAAGCTGTATGCCAAGACCAATGCCATCAAGGCGGATCTCGTCGTCAAGGAGAAGGAAAAGGAAGTCCGTATCGCCTCTCTCTCGACCAAGGAGAAGGAGCTTCACGAAATTAGCGAGGAAGCCGAGAAACAGCTGATGAAGGTGGCAAGCCAGGAGGCTGCGAAGCTTAAAGCGCTGAAAGAAGCGAAGGCGGCGGAAGCCGCCAAGAAAACAGGCAAGCCTGCAGCTCCTCCAGCCACTGCTTTCACCGGGGGCAAGTTCGGGTTTCCTCTGCCCAATACGGTTGCCATGTCTTCGGATTTCGGTACACGCAAGGACCCGTTCACGGGAAGGTCAACGACGCATAACGGGATTGATTTTCCGTCTCCGGCAGGAACCAGTATCCTCGCAGCTGAGGATGGGGATGTTATTGTCGCATCCTGGGTGAACGGCTACGGCAACACGGTGATGATCGATCATGGCGGCGGGGTCTGGACCTTATACGGGCATATCCGCAACGACGGAATCGTCGTTAAGGTAGGCGACTCGGTCAAGCGCGGACAGAAGATTGCAGAAGTTGGTTCTACGGGCCGATCGACGGGCAATCACGTGCATTTTGAGGTGCGCCGCAACGAAGTGGCCATAGACCCCAAGCCTTTTTTGAGATAGAGCTGTATGGATGATAACAACGGCTGTTCATAAATCCGGAGAGCTTGTCATAAACTAGAAAGACAAGTTGTTCGACGAGTGACAGGTCCAACCGGCTTGGAAAGCTTCGAGGAGCCGGAAGGAACCGGGAACAGCAAAGGCGGTGTGGAGAGGCATATGGTATTTAGAGGACGTACGGTAGTGGCTTTTATTCTATTATCGATGTTTGCCAGCAGCATCATGACGCTGACGATCGTGAATCCGTCTATTTTCGCGGCAGCGAAGAAAGAGGGCGGAGCAGCCACAGCCGAAGGCAAGGGCTTAAACAACAAGGATCTGAATAAGATCGCGACGACCTATCAACTGATCGAGAATAAATTTCTCAGCCAGATCGATCACGATAAGATCGTTAACGGGGCGATCAATGGCATGCTGGCTACGCTGGAGGATCCGTTCACGGTATATATGGATCAGACGGAAGCCAAGCAATTCGACGAGAACATCACGTCCTCGTTCCAGGGAATCGGTGCGGAAGTTGCCCTGGAAGACGGCAAGGTTATGATCGTAGCACCAATCAAGGGGACGCCGGCTGAGAAAGCGGGCCTGCATGCCAATGACATCCTGTTGTCGGTCAATGGAGAAAAGCTGGAGAACGTGACGCTGAACCAAGCGATTATGAAAATTCGCGGGCCTAAGGGTACGCAGGCTAAGCTTGAGGTGATGCGCCCGGGAGTCTCTGATGTGATCCAACTGATCGTGGTTCGGGACGATATCGATGTGGAAACGGTCTACTCCGAAATGCTGCCAGGCAATATCGGCAAGATCGAAATCCGGCAATTTTCCAGCAACACGGCGCCGCGCTTTAAGGAAGAGCTCGCCGCGCTCGAGGGTAAGGGCATGAAGGGTCTGATCATCGACGTTCGCAATGATCCAGGCGGTCTGCTGCAGTCCGTGGTTCAGATCGTCGAGCCGTTCGTACCGAAGGGGAAGACGATCCTGCAGATCGAAAACCGCAAGGGAACAAGGGAAGAGACGAAATCCGAGAACGGGTCGGGTAAAACTTATCCGGTTACCGTTTTGATCAATAAAGGAAGCGCCAGTGCGTCCGAAATATTAGCCGGTGCTCTTCACGACTCGGTCGGCAGTGATCTTGTCGGCGATACAACCTACGGCAAGGGAACCGTGCAGGTCACGTTCCAGGATGAGATGGGCGATGGCAGCAACATCAAGATGACGGTCTACAAGTGGCTGACGCCAAACGGCACCTGGATTCACAAGAAAGGTATCGCGCCTACCATTCCGGTGGAGCAACCGGCGTATTTCAAGGTAGCTCCGCTTAGCAAGAAAGAAACGCTGAAGCTGGATTCAAATAACGAAGACGTGAAGAATCTGCAAGTGATGCTGCAGGGTCTTGGATTGAATCCGGAGCGGACGGACGGGTATTACAGCGAAAAAACCGCTCAGGCCGTAAAATCGTTCCAGCGGGCAAATGGACTGACGACGACCGGTGAGGTTGATGTGGAAACCGCCAACAAGCTGGAGAGAGCGATCCTGGCCGCGATTCGTGATCCGAAGAACGATCTGCAGCTCAAAACTGCCATCGAAACGGTACAGAAATCGATCAAGTAGAAGATACTCCCAAATTCAGAACGCATGCAGGAAATGACCGCTGATGCGTCGAAATTAGGAAGAAGGCGATTCCCGTCTTAAAGCGGGAACCGACCTTCTTTTTTCTTAGGCTTCGCTGGATATTGCTGCCAAGATCGGATATTTGATGGATAAAGGAGCGGGCTATGGACTGGATACAGGCTTTCGGGTGGCAATCGCTTCATGCGTTGGCTCAGCTCTTCCTGCAGCCCTTTTATTATGTGGGCATTCTTTTTATTGTCTTGCAATACCGCAGACAGATCGCACTGGAGCGCAGGCTGTTTGCGACCAAGCTTCACGGGCTGCTCTCGGAGACGTGGCGTACGGTACTGTGGGGCTGGATCGGGGGATTGGGCGCTTCTGTGCTGATGGCCGGGGTAGGAGCCACGATCAGTCCGGATGCGGTCGTACTGCTGTGGGTACTGTCTCTGCTGCTGATGCTTGTACGTGTCCGGTTCTTGTGCTGGGCTTATGCGGTAGGTGCTATCGGGCTTCTGCAATCGGTAGCAGGAGCTGTCCCGGGACTTCGCACGTCTGCGGATTGGGCTTGGTTGATCAAACCGCTGTTGGCGCTCGATATTTCGGCTATGTTGGCGCTTGTAGCCGTCCTGCATGTGGCTGAGGCCGTTTTCGTCCGTTTGCAGGGTGCGCGCTTCGGCATGCCTCTATTCGTGGAGACGAAGCGTGGGAAAATCGTCGGGGGTTACCGGCTGCAGGGCTTCTGGCCGATGGCGCTGTTTCTGCTCGTCCCGCTGCAGCAGGCAGGGGGAGGCACGGCCTTACCCTGGACGCCTTTGCTCGGAGGAGAGGCATGGCTGAATGGCTGGACGATTGTCGGGTTCCCTGTCATGATCGGGTTCAGCGAGATGACGATGACCCGCCTTCCCCAGATGAAAGCGAGGGCAACGTCAGGTCTGCTGTTCATCTATGCCGCCGCGGTGTTGGGTCTGGCTGCTCTGACCGCCTGGCTGCCCTTCATTACTATTCCTGCCTGCTTGCTGGCTATTGCGCTGCATGAGGGTATGGTGTGGTACAGCCGCTGGGACGAGAGCAAGCGCACACCGATTTTCGTTCACGACGAGAAGGGGTTGAAGATATTGGCCGTTCTTCCAGGGAGCCCGGCCGAAGAGCTGGGACTGAAGAGCGGAGAGATCATCAGTAAGGTGAATGGCGTGCTCGTCAAGAACAAGCAGGAGCTGCATCAGGCGTTTCAGATCAATCCGGCTTTCTGCCGGCTGGAGGTGCTGGATGAGGCGCTGGAGAAGCGTTTGCTGAAGCGCGGAATTTTCGCGGGGGAGCATCATCAGCTCGGGATCGTGCTTGTGCCCGATCATGAGGTTATGTATTATGTCGAGGAGAAGCAGGACTCGATCTGGGCGTATATGAGCCGCAAGCTTGTCGGTATATTGCGCAATGAGAAGCGGTCAAAGGGCATGTGAACGGGCTCTGCGCCGCAGGAACTGAATAGTAGATAGAGAAAGAGAAAGGACCTGACGGCCGACCGTCAGGTCCTTCTTCTATCCAAGAGGCTCAGCGCAGGACGACAATTTCAACCCGGCGGTTCTTGGCACGATTCTCTTCACTGGTATTGTCGGCCACAGGCCGCGTATCGGCATACGCGGTCGATACGAATTTCTTGGCATCCATCTGCGCGTCATAGAGAAAGTAGCGAAGCACGGACAAGGAGCGGGCTTGGGACAGTCCCCAGTTGTCCTTGTAGAGTGACCCTGTAGACAATGGCAGATCATCGGTATGTCCCTCGATGCTGACGGTGGAATTCAGCGTCTGGAACAGGCTGGCCAGCTGTGTCAGAATCGGGACGGCTCCGGGCTTCAGATCGGCCTTCCCGAGGTCGAACAGAAACAGGTCGTTCAACGTGACGGCGACGCCGCGCGGGGTGTTGGCAGCCGATACTTGAGCCTGCAGGTTATTGTCCTGGACATAGGTCTGTACCTTCTGCAGCAGATCTTCGAGCTGTTTCTCTTTCTTCTCCCGCTGAAGCTCGGCTTCCTTCTGCTCGTTATCCTTCGCCTCCGTCTCAGGGGCGGGGGGATTGGGCGGGCTCATGGAACCGGTAATGCCTTGACCCTGTGGAACGATAGAGTCGGATTTAGTAAATTCGAACTTCAAGGCCTGCGCCAGCACCTCGTATTTCTGAACGTCGATCTTGCTCATCGCATACATGATGATGAAGAAGATCAGCAGCAGGGTGATCAGATCGGAGTAAGTAATCAGCCAGCGTTCGTGATTCTCCGGGGCTTTTTTCTGTTTTCGCTTAGTTCTCCTCGCCACGGGCCCCACCTGCGCTCTCGGCTTTACTGTTGTGACGTTCATGGATGAAGGAGTACAGCTTCTTCCTGATCAGCTGCGGGTTTTCGCCGGCTTGCAGCGCGAGAATACCCTCAAGCAGGAGCTCCATCTTGGCAATCTGAATCTGGCTGCGGATTTTAATCTTGCTGGCTATGGGTAAGTAAATGACGTTGGCGGATGCGACTCCGTACAGCGTTGCGGCGAACGCGACAGCGATGGCTGGACCCAGGTTGCCGGGATCGGACAGGTTGCCAAGTACATGAATCAGCCCCATGACGGTTCCGATGATACCCATTGTAGGAGCAAAGCCGCCTGCAGCCTCAAACATCTTGGCCCAACCCTCGTGATGATGCTCCAGCGCGTCGATCTCCAGCTCTAGAATTTGCCGCGTCAGGTCCGGATCGGTGCCGTCGACGACCATCATCAAGGCATCGCGCAGGAATGGATTATCATGCTCATGGGCTCGATTCTCCAAGGCCAGCACACCTTCCCGGCGGGCGACAGTGGCCATATCCACCAGTTCCTCGATGGATTCGCGAGAGTCCTCAGGGGTTTCGCGGAATGCCATGGAGAGCGCCTTGCCGATTTGACGAAGCTGCGACATAGGAAAACTGACAATAACGGCGCCGATCGTGCCTCCGAATACGATCAGCATCGCGCTGGGCACGAGCAGTGCGTCGAGATGGCCGCCATCCCATAAATACCCGCCGACAAGCGCGGCCAGACCGACTAGCAGCCCGATTAATGTGGTGATATCCACGATAATTCCACCTCTGGATTCTTATGAAATAGTAGATGTTCGTTCCGGGAATAGGCAACGAGTACCGATTGCAACACGTTCAGAAAACAGGTATAATATATGGGAACAAATATTCCTATACAGTGAAAAAGACGAACAAAGACGAATAGATGCATACTTTTTTATCGGATACCGGAAGCACAAAGTTTAGAGAACGACCACTCTTTTTCATGAACGGGTGATGAGATGAAGAATGATGTAATCGTAAGTGACAAGAAGTTTCAGCTGGTTTCTGATTTCACGCCTCAGGGTGACCAGCCCGCTGCGATCGAGCAGCTGCTGGCCAGCATTCGCTCGGGACAGCGCCATCAGACACTTCTGGGGGCAACGGGAACGGGTAAGACCTTCACCGCTGCTCAGGTGATAGCCGAGCTCAACAGACCGACTTTGCTGATTGCTCATAACAAAACCTTGGCCGCGCAGCTGTGCAGTGAGCTGAAGGAGTTTTTCCCGCATAATGCGGTGGAATATTTCGTCAGCTATTACGACTATTACCAGCCGGAAGCGTACATTCCTTCCTCCGACACGTTCATTGAGAAGGATTCGAGCATCAACGATGAGATCGACAAGCTGCGCCACTCTGCGACCAGTTCTCTGTTCGAGCGCCGTGATGTCATCATCGTGGCGAGCGTGTCGTGCATCTACGGTCTCGGTTCGCCGATCGAGTACGGCAGCCTGGTCATGTCGCTTCGGGTGGGGATGGAGCGCTCGCGCAATGACATTCTACACCGTCTGATCGACATCCAGTACCAGCGCAACGATATGAACTTTATCCGGGGTACGTTCCGTGTGCGCGGGGACGTCGTCGAGATTTTCCCGGCCTCACATTCGGAGCATGCGGTCCGCGTAGAGCTGTTCGGCGATGAGATTGAGCGGATCACCGAGATCAACGTATTGACCGGCGAGATTATCGCCGAGCGCGATCATATCGCTATCTTCCCGGCCTCTCACTTCGTGACCCAGGAGGAGACGATGAAGGTTGCGCTCGTCAATATCGAGCGGGAGCTGGAGGAGCGACTGGCCTCGCTGCGCGAGCAAGGCAAGCTGGTGGAGGCGCAGCGGCTGGAGCAGCGCACCCGGTACGATATCGAAATGATGCAGGAGATGGGCTTCTGCTCCGGCATCGAGAACTATTCGGGACCGCTTACGTTCCGCGAACGGGGAGCAACACCTTATACGCTGTTCGACTATTTCCCGGATGATATGCTTGTGGTCATCGATGAGTCGCACGTGACGCTGCCTCAGATCCGCGCGATGTACAACGGGGACCGGGCGCGCAAGGAAGTGCTGGTCGACCACGGCTTCCGCCTGCCGTCGGCGATGGATAACCGGCCGCTCCGCTTCGAGGAGTTCGAAGGCAAGGTAAGCCAGCTGGTGTATGTATCGGCTACGCCGGGCCCGTATGAGCTGGAGCATTGCCCGCAGATGGTTCAGCAGATCATCCGGCCGACCGGGCTGCTCGATCCGATTATTGAAGTGCGTCCGACGAAGGGGCAGATCGACGATCTCCTGGGCGAGATTCAAGACAGGATCAAGAAAGATGAACGGGTGTTGGTTACGACACTGACGAAGAAGATGTCCGAGGATTTGACCGATTACTTCAAGGAAATCGGCATCAAGGTGCGCTATCTCCACTCGGATATCAAGACGCTGGAGCGGATGCAGATTTTGCGCGATCTCCGTCTTGGTGTGTTCCATGTGCTAGTTGGCATCAACTTGCTGAGGGAAGGTCTTGACCTTCCGGAGGTATCGCTGGTGGCCATCCTGGACGCCGACAAGGAGGGCTTCCTGAGGGCGGAGCGCTCGCTGATCCAGACGATAGGGCGGGCTGCACGGAACTCGGGCGGACGCGTTCTGATGTACGGGGACAAGGTTACCGACTCTATGAACAAGGCGATTACAGAGACGGCGCGCCGCCGTACCATTCAGATCGCCTATAATGAACAACACGGCATTACGCCGCAGACCATACAGAAGAAAGTACGCGATGTGATTGAGGCGACCAAGGTTGCCGAACAGAAGGCCGATTATTTGACCGACGTCAAGCAGGCGAAGATGTCCAAGAAAGACCGTCTGGCGCTGATCGAGCGCCTCGAGCAGGAAATGAAGGAAGCCGCCAAAAATCTGCAGTTCGAACGCGCCGCCGAGCTTCGCGATGCCGTTCTGGAGATGAAGGCCGAGCTGTAGAGGAAAGGTAGGAACTTACGCGTGGCTAGAGACAATATTGTCATCAAGGGCGCTAGAGCCCACAATCTCAAGAACATCGACGTTACGATTCCCCGCGATAAGTTCGTCGTATTGACGGGGCTTAGCGGCTCGGGCAAGTCGTCCTTGGCGTTCGACACAATCTATGCAGAAGGACAACGCCGGTATGTCGAATCCCTGTCCGCTTACGCCAGGCAGTTCCTGGGCCAGATGGATAAGCCCGATGTGGACTCTATCGAAGGACTGTCCCCGGCGATCTCGATCGACCAGAAGACGACCAGCCGCAATCCGCGGTCCACGGTAGGGACCGTGACGGAGATCTACGACTACCTGCGGCTGTTGTTCGCGCGTGTCGGCCGGCCTCATTGCCCGACGCATGGCATTGAGATCACCTCGCAAACCGTCGAGCAGATGGTGGACCGGATTATGGAATATCCGGAGCGGACGAAGCTGCAGATCCTGGCTCCGCTTATCTCTGGACGCAAGGGCGAGCATACCAAGCTGTTCACCGATATTCAGAAGCAGGGATTCGTGCGTGTACGGGTGAACGGTGAAATCCGCGACCTGTCCGAGACGATCGAGCTGGAGAAAAACAAAAAGCATACCATCGAAGTCGTCGTCGACAGGATTGTCGTCAAGGAGGACGTTCAGTCCCGCTTGGCAGATTCGCTGGAGACAGCACTCAAGCTCGCTGACGGCCGTGTTATCGTAGACGTGATGGAGAAGGAAGAACTGCTGTTCAGCCAGAACCTGGCTTGCCCGGAGTGCGGCTTCAGCATCGAGGAGCTGGCTCCGCGGATGTTCTCCTTCAACAGTCCGTTCGGGGCATGTCCGGATTGTGACGGTCTTGGCCAGAAGATGATTGTGGACCCGGATCTGCTCGTACCGGATGCCAAGCTGACGATTGAGAATGGCGCCTTCGAGGCATGGGCGGGCAGCACGTCCAACTACTATCCGCAGTTCCTCGCGGCTGTATGCGAGCACTACGGAATCCCGCGTGACATTCCGGTCTCCGAACTGACCAAGGAGCAGATGAACAAGCTGCTGAATGGTACCGGCGGAGAGAAAGTAAAGTTCAAATACGAGAACGACTTTGGCCATAAGAAGGAAGCGATGGTTGCCTTCGAGGGGATCATCAATAACCTGGAGCGCCGCTACCGGGACACGTTCTCGGAGGGAATCCGTGAGCATATCGAGCAGTATATGAGTGCCAAGCCCTGCTCCAAGTGCAAAGGACACCGGCTGAAGCCCGAATCGCTCGCGGTGACGATCAATCAGCGCAATATTGCCCATGTGACTTCGCTGTCCATCGGAGAGGCCCACGAGTGGTTCGACTCCCTGAATTTGTCGGAACGCGAGCTGCAGATTGCGCATCTGATTATGAAGGAAATCAAGGCAAGACTTGGCTTCCTCGTGAACGTAGGCCTTGATTATCTGACGATGCACCGGGCGGCTGGAACATTGTCCGGCGGCGAGGCGCAGCGGATTCGACTTGCTACGCAAATCGGCTCCAGCCTGATGGGCGTTCTGTATATTCTGGATGAGCCGAGCATTGGTCTTCATCAGCGGGATAACGACCGGCTCATCCAGACGCTGGTGCATATGCGTAATCTCGGCAATACGCTAATCGTCGTCGAGCATGACGAAGATACGATGATGGCTGCGGATTATATCATCGATATCGGCCCTGGAGCGGGTATTCACGGCGGTCAGGTCGTAGCCCAAGGCACGCCGGCCGAGATTATGGAGGATCCGAACTCCTTGACCGGGCAGTACCTGAGCGGTCGTAAGTTCATTCCTGTCCCTGCAGAGCGCCGCAAGCCTAACGGCAAGTGGCTGGAGATCAAGGGAGCCAAGGAAAACAACCTGCGCGGCGTGAACGTGAAGATTCCGCTGGGTGTATTCAGCTGTGTGACGGGCGTGTCCGGCTCCGGCAAGAGTACGCTGATCAATGAGATCTTGTACAAAACCTTGGCTAAGGAATTGAACGGAGCTAAGGTCAAGCCAGGTGAATATAAGGAGTTCAAAGGGCTGGAGCATGTGGACAAAGTCATCGATATCGACCAGTCCCCGATCGGACGGACTCCGCGCTCCAACCCGGCGACCTATACCGGCGTGTTCGACGATATCCGTGACCTGTACGCCACCACCAATGAAGCGAAGGTTCGCGGCTACAAGAAGGGACGCTTCAGCTTCAACGTGAAGGGCGGACGCTGCGAGGCTTGCCGTGGCGACGGGATCATCAAGATCGAGATGCACTTCCTGCCGGATGTGTACGTGCCTTGCGAGATCTGCAAAGGCAAACGCTACAATCGTGAGACGCTGGAGATCAAGTACAAAGGCAAGAGCATTGCCGATCTGCTGGAGATGACCATTGAGGATTCCTGCGAGTTCTTCAAGAACGTACCGCGCATCCACCGCAAGCTGCAGACGATCCTGGACGTCGGTCTTGGCTATATGAAGCTGGGACAGCCAGCTACGACGCTGTCCGGCGGCGAAGCACAACGGGTCAAGCTGGCGGCGGAGCTGTATCGTCGCAGCACGGGCAAAACGATCTATATTCTGGACGAGCCGACAACCGGTCTGCATATCGACGATATCGACCGGCTGCTCAAGGTGCTCCACCGTCTCGTTGAGAATGGGGACTCCGTACTCGTGATCGAGCACAACCTTGACGTCATCAAGACAGCGGACCATCTGATCGATCTGGGGCCGGAGGGCGGAACCCGAGGAGGCATGATCGTAGGTACCGGCACGCCGGAGGACGTCGTGAAGGTCGAAGGCTCCTATACGGGCAAGTATTTATTGCCTATACTGGAACGGGACCGCGAGCGGTCCGAGGATTACTTCAAGAGACTGAAGGAGCTTGCGGAGAGCACCGCGTAGCTGTTCGTTGGTCTTGTGAAAACCGGAGAAACCGCGAACGTTGCGTCCGCGGTTTCTTTTGGGCCAAAGAAGCTATTTTGCTCCAACGCATGATAAATTGAAGCTTGAATGGACATTTTATAAAGACTAGGTAGGTTAAGGAACAAAAATGTGTGCTTACCCAGATCGCTTCGTCTTAATGGGCTGCGTACACGTATAAAAAGTTGACAATCTTGTTACACTTTGAAAGAATGTCCGGTTTGCAAATACCGTCCTGGACAAATGACTTGCACTTCAAAGCGAGTCAGGCTAAGATTAGAATAAGAATTTCTGTACATAGAAGGAGGTCCCTCCATGTTTTTGGCTGAAGCGGCAGCATCCTCTGCCAGTACGTTTAACGGGTTCGATATTTTTGTGGTCCTGTTTACCATTGTTATTGCCATCGGAGTCGTTCGTCAGATTCTCGCTCCGAAGAAAAATCCGTTTGCCATCGGCTTCGGGATCGTAGCATTGGCTGTTTTCGCGACTATGGACGTTGTCATGATCAAGGGATGGATGGGCTGATTCGCAGCGATCGTATCTCTTCAAAATAAGCGCGAACAAAAAGGGTGTCTCCCCGTTGGAGACACCCTTTTTTGTTGTGCGGTGAAGCTTAAACCCACCACATCTCGCCGAGCGGTTGCTTGATCAGAACTTGCTGCAAGTTCTGTACCGCTTTGGCGAAGCCTTCCTCGATGGACATCAGTCCGTCTTCATGCTCGATGCTGACGGCATGGTCATAGCCTACGAGACGAAGTGCGCTGATGATATCCGCCCATGTCTTGAGGTCATGGCCATAGCCGACCGTACGGAACTGCCAAGCGCGGTCCAGCATGTTGGAGTAGGACTGCATGTCCGTCAAGCCGTAACGGTGAACGTTCACCGGATCGATCGTCGTATCCTTAGCGTGGAAGTGATGGATAGCTCCGGCACGGCCGAGAATTTGGATCGCTTGAACCGGATCGATACCTTGCCACCACATATGGCTCGGGTCAAGGTTGGCTCCGATGACTTCGCCAGCTGCTTCGCGCAGACGCAGGAGGGTAGCTGGTGTATGAACGGAGAAGCCGCCGTGCAGCTCGAGGCCGAACTTCACGTTGCGGTCGGAAGCGTATTTACCGGTTTCGGTCCAGTAAGGGATGACCTTGTTAGCCCACTGCCAGTCGAGAATTTCTTGGAAGTCTGGCGGCCAAGGAGCAACTGGCCAGTTCGGGTATTTGGCGTCATCGGAATCTCCAGGGCAGCCGGAGAACGTATTGACAACGGGTACTTCCAAGCGCTGAGCGAGATCAACGGTTTGGATAATGGCATCGTGGAATTCCTTGGCTACCGCTTTCTGCGGGTGCAGCGGGTTGCCATGAACGCTAAGCGCACTGATCGTCAGGCCGCGCGATTCTACGGCTTTCTTGAACGCCTTCAGCTTGGCATCATCAGCCAGCAGCTCAGCCGGGTTACAGTGAGAGCTGCCCGGATATCCGCCTGTACCGATTTCTACAGCTTCCAGACCATGCGCTGCGATAATATCGAGCGCTTCTTCAAACGGCTTCTGTTGGAACAATACTGCGAAAACACCTAACTTCATAAAACAGACACCTCCGGATAATGTTCAACAATGTACGCGTGTTCAATAAGTAAGCCTAAAGCAAATTATAACATCACATCGGTATGATCTCAAAGTATCTTATTGAAATACAGCTACAGGACGATTGCCTGGTGGGGTTAAGCTCCTTTAACAATGGAAATCCCACCATTCTTCTCACGTTTTGGGAGTGAGATGATTGGTGCCGTTCCGTTTCGTATAGGACGTTCAAAATGAGTAAAAGCTAAGAAACCAAGCTTTAATTCAGGCATTGTGTCGGCGGCGTGACAAAGTCTATATTCGACAAAAGAGCTCGACAGTATTCCCGATTCTTTGTACAGAACTTCCCTTATAATGGGAAATACCTTTCGAGGCTGCAGTCATCAAACTTTTTAAAGAGAGGGCGGATCGTATGGTGAGAATCAAGGATACACAACTGGTAGAAACTGTTGCCGGTACCTGGCTGCGCTTCCCAGACAGCTTTAAGAAGTTTCATTGCCTGGTCGAGCTGCCCGGACAGCTCACGATGAACATCAATTCCAAGTCAGGCAGCATTCACATTCACAAGCGGGACAGCAACAATGTGTACCAGCCCTGCGGGGAGCTATCTCTATCTACGATCGGAAGTCAGCTGCAAGCGGCAGTGTATGGCATCCAGGCCCAGGGGGCCGGACCGCTGCAGCCGGGAAACGCCTCTATGGGGGGCTATGACAAGGGGGAACCATCCGTCCGGAAGTCGGACGCCAGTTGATCTGCGGAGAAGCAAGGGGGTACAGATGAAATAAAACGCAAAGAAGCAGCGCTTCGGGGGAGAATAAGCCATTCCCTGAACAACGCTGCTTCTTCTTCATGGCGGACCTTCTTCCGGTCTGCCCGGGCATTTACCAAGACCAGTTAATCAGTCCGCTGTAAATTTTGTATACGGTATGACTATCGCCGCTGTAGACGATAACAGCTGCTGTAATGAATAATTGCGTCAGTAAGCAGCGGGCGTAGAAATACCGCTTGGACACCTTGCGTTTGTTGACGGTCGTATAGCCCAGGATGTTCTCCAGCCCGAGCAGCAGGCCGTGATAGACGCCCCAGAGCACATACAGCCAGCTGAAGCCATGCCAGAGGCCGATCAGGACCATCACAAGCATCGAGAGACCGGCAGCTGTCCACTTGGTCGGCGTCTGGCGTGAGACGAACATGAAGATGTGGTCCCGGAACCAATCCCCAAGGGTCGCATGCCAATTACGCCAATATTGGGTAAGCGTGGGCGACTGGAACGGTTTCTTGAAGTTCTCCGGTATGTTATATCCCATCAGACGTCCGAAGCCTACGGCAATATCGGAGTAGCCGGAGAAATCGAAGAAAATCAGAGCATAGAACCAGATCATCAGAAATACCGACTCATGCACGTGAAGCTGCTCGGCGCCGGAGATGTTCTTGAACACATCCATCATCAGCGCAACGAGCACCACTTTCTTGAACATGCCGAGGATGATCCGCTTGACGTATTGCTTGGTCTGAGCGGCATCCACCTGATACGGCTGCTTCGTATCGGCCATGAAATCGCGGAATTTCAGGATCGGGCCGGAAGTGAAGGTCGGAATGAACAAGATGTAATTGAAGTAGTCCAACACGCTGGCACGGGACTCCTTGCCGATGAAGAAGGCAAAGTACAAGGCGTCGATGACCTTGAGTACGTTGTAGATCAGTCCGAGCACGATAATAGCATCGAATAACGGATGGGTGAACATCTCCATCCCGAACATCCGCAGCGTGCACACCGCCACTACGTTGGCCGCGATCAGCAGGACGAATGTCGTCTTACGCAAGTGCTGGAGACGTCCTAGCGCGATAAAAGCTACATAATTCAACGCCGTGTACACCAGATAGAACACGAACAGCTTCTGGCTGAACACGAGCAGAAAGCAGAGATTGAACGCCAGCAGCAGGTAGCGCTTATTGCCTGGCCAGCGGCGCGTGAGCGCCAGCACAAGCACCATCCCGACCATGGCCAAGACGGCGTTCATATTCAAGTACCACATGGTTGATTATCCTCCAAGCGCGTAGGCGTCCTCCCCGAGCAGCCGCTGCGGGATCTAGAATCCTTCGTAAATAAACACACCTTCGCCCTTAAAATAAATGAGCACAAGGATGAGCATGGCCAAGTAGATCAGGATTTCGATGATTTGGCGAGCGACGCGAGCCATGCATCCACCTCCTTCGTAAATACCGGAGCGCCTTCCTCACGGTTCAGATGGACCAGATCGTGAAAGTATTTGGGGTCATACGACAAAAGCAGATCAAGCGTAGGTACGCCGGCGGCTTTCAGACGGGCATCGACAGTCTTTTTCAGCTCGGGCATATAGCGCGGCTGCTCGTAGCTCGGGTTCCATGGCATCCACACGACACGCAGAGGAAGATTCTGCGATTCGCTGTAGCGGATAATCCATTCGAGCGCCTCGAGATTGTCGATATACTGAGGCTGCTTGGCCCAGCCGTATTTCTTGTCGTAGTCCTGCTCTTTCGCCTTCATTGTCTCCGGCTCCATATGACCGAAGTAAAGCATCTTATCGATCCAGCGCGGCTCATAGCGCGTCAGCTCCGCGGGATTCAGCTCGACAGCGCCTCGGTACAGCTGGGTGACGGCTTCCGTTCCGGAATCAATGAAATACGAACCGTATTTGTACACATATGGCTCGTACCACGGTTTATACCACGGATAGGTGGGATCGGTCTCCATGATATCCAGCATCGTATGAACATCGATTCCAATAACGAGCTGCTGCTGGACGTGATAGCGGCCTTGCTCCAAGATAGCCTTCAGATCCGTCAGCTTGCCGTAGGAGAGGCCCATTTCAACCAGCTTGGCCGAGGATTTCTCTTCGATATAAGCACCTGTAACCGCCGAGTTGCCGAAGAAGACAGGGCCGCTGGTCGCCCCATCATGATGGTACACGGTCTTCGTGAAGTCATTCTTGTAAAAACGCCGCGACGTAACCATCGGGTCCCAATACGAGATCAGGACATCCGATAGTACGAAAGCGGCGAGCAGCAGCAGCACGAAGCTGTTCTTGCGAAAAAAGCGGATCGTAGTAGACATGATGCCGCCCGTTCTAGACCGATAGCTGCTGCCAAGCCGCATATTGCTCGCGGATGGCGGCCGGCCATTGCGATTCATCCAGGCCGTATTGGGCCAGGAACGCGAACGTCCAGCGTTCGATGCCGAAGCCGACACAGCCGGTGACGGCCGGGCGTTTGCCCATGGAAATATTGAAGGCGTTGCCGAAGGTGTTGCTATGGAAGTTAACCGAGCTGCAGGCGATCGACTTCTTAATATGCGGGATCGTCAGACGCAGCTCATACTTCATTTCCTGATTGCGCTGGAAGGAAGCCTTCACTTGGAAATCATTGGTGAAGAATGGGTCGTTGGCGACTTCGAGTATACTGTCAACCTGCCATTCCACAGCCAGCTCCTTCAGATACTCGATGGCGCGCAGGCGGTTTTCTTTCACGAAGTCCGGCTTCCCGACGAAAATGATCTCGCGCATGCTGAAGTCCAGCAAGCGTCCGAAATCCGTATGGTTGCGCGACTCGAAGCGGTGACACTTGGAGATCGCCGTAACGATGCGGCCCTCGCCTTCCAAGGTCTCGTTCTTCAAGCCCTCATAGCAGTGGTAGCAAGTGGAAGGATTCATCGTAAACTTAGGCTTCGGCATAGTGGCGTTCATGTCGAGAGGGCTATCCTGCTGCCAGCCCCCTTGATCCCGGATGGATTGAGAGAAAGCCTCAATCGTATCCAGGTCCTCACGCAGATGCGTCAGGAAGTGAATATGCTCAGGGAACGATGTGAAATGATTCGTTTTATTCAAGGTGTCGGCATGAATGACGGCCGGGTATTCCTCCGTCGTCAGTCCTTCGAAACGGGCCGCGATCTTCGTCACGAAGCTATAATCGAAAAACCTCATCAGGCTGGAGAAAGGCTCGCGGAAAATAAACAGCCCCGGCTCCAAAATCTTGATGATCTTCTTATCCGCCAGCTCAGCAATAATATCGCCTTCATACGGCGTATCGATATGCTGTTCGAACAGGATGTTCTCCTTGAAGCCGAAGTCTCCCTGGGAGAAGCGCTCGATGAGCTTGCGGACACGTTCCTCGATGCCGGAGTTGCCTTTGGGCGAATCATGCTGGATACGGATCGTGTCAGCGTCGAGCTGGATATCGCTGATCGTCTCATCGATGAACGATGCGGCGTATTTTAATTGTCCATGCTGGCTAGGGGCCAGTCCTTCCAAGGATACAATACATTCCACCTGCGTTACCTCGCCTTCTTAGAATGAATGAACGTCGCAATTTCCCGGACAGTGTTCATCGAATGCAGCATCAGATCCTGCGGAGTAACTTGGATGCCGTATGTCTGTTCGATATGTGCGATCAGTGCGGTCGCCCCCATCGAATCGATAAAGCCATAATCGAATAGATGAACGTCTGTGGAAAAATCCTCATCATCCTGGTCGATATCGTAGCGGCTGCGGATATGCGTTTCTAGCTCGTCAAGCAATTGCTGCATGAGAAAAGCCTCCTTGGCTGGATAGGTGAATAGCAACTAGCGCGTATCGTTTCTAAAGTAAAAGGCGGCTACCGGTCAAGCCAGCGCTTAAGGAGCGCTCCATGTTATCGTTAGCTTCACCGGATCGCCGAAATGAGTGACCGTATAGGTTCCGCTTGCCTCGTCGCGTTCTACCGTCAGGTCCGGCCCGTCAATCTGCAGCGGCACCGGGCTTATCAGCTTAACCTGCTGCATGCCTGCCGCTTGCAGACTCAGCTCCCAGTGGCCTTCCGACGCGTGAAGCGTATAAGGCACATTGACACGCTGCATGTGCAGCGCGGTGTTGTCGGGAAGCGAAGCTTCGGAAGCTTGGCCGTTTGCAGAAGCAGCAGACGCAGATGGAACCGTGCTGGCGGACTTGGCGTCCCCAGTCGAAGGCGATGCCGCCGATGCCGCCGATGCCGCTGCCGGCTTCGCGAAGCGGACCTGCTCCGTTTGCGCAGCACCGAAGTACAGCTTGCCGCCGCGCAGGTCGCGGACGGCGGAGTCCGTGTCCGGGAGACGCCCGCTATAGGCGCTTCCCGGCTCGACGACCAGCCCGAGCGTGCCGCGGTACTCCTCCGCCTGCTGCGGCACGCCGGAGGTATCCGGCGTGACATAGAAGCGGGGGTCCGCCTGCATCCCGACCAGCCGCTTCAGCCGCAGCGTGACGGCGTCCGTCCAGGGACGTGAGAGCTTGACCTCGGTCGTCTTGGCATTCAGGAAGGAGCGGGCCATCTGCATCTCCGTCATGAAGTTATAGCTGTGCGTATTGCGAAGCTCGTCCAAGTAAGTGACGAACTCCAGCAGTTCCTTCTCGCGCAGCGGGAAGTGGTACTCGATATGTTCAAAATAATCGATCGGCATATCATTGGCCGCATAGGCTTCGAACAGATCCTTGGTCGAATATTGCGGGTCGGTGCGAAGCACCGGAGCCGGCGTATAAAGCATCATCGGCTTCTTCAGGTCCGGCTCGCCGGACGCATCCGTCATCAGGAACGGAAGCCCCCAGTTGTATTCCACGCCAAGTCGTGGATCTGCCTTAATGAACGACGGCTTGAAGCCGAAGTTGAACCAGATGCCCGCATCCCGTTCATTGCCGAGAGTCTGCGAGCGGTCCGGGTTGTTGATCCGCCACGTATGCTGGTTCGTACCGGGATTTTTCCACGGAATCCCCAGCTTGTTGAACGCCTGGCGATGCAGGGCGATCTCCTGCTTCTCCTGCGCATCGCTCGTATATTGATGGAAGAACAGATGCGGGTACAATTCCAGCCCGTGTTCCCTGGTATACCGGATAAAGGCGGACAGTTGCTCTGCATAAGGAAACTTCGGATCGTCAATCGGCGACGGGGCGCTGAACTCCAGCTGCCCGACGATCAGATCGTCCCGGCCGTCGCCGTTCAGGTCGTACCATAGCGGCACGGCATTATGCCCGCCGACCAGCGCATGATTGCCGAGCTGATTCAGGCTCGCGCCCTCGATTACGCCGGCGTCGCGCCAGGTAACGCGACCGCTGCTATCAACCTGCTGCAGATAGATGCGCAGGTCGCCTTCGCTGCCGCCGACGACCAGGTCGGCGCGTCCATCTCCGTTCATGTCGCGGACGGACGGAGCGGCAAAGGCTGACGGCAGCCGGAACAGCGGCTGCCCGGTCCCGAAGGCGAGCGCCCCGCCGGGGCTGCGCTCGCCTGGATACATCGTCACCGCTCCGCCGCCGTCCCCGACCACGAGGTCGGGCAGCCCGTCTCCGGTGACGTCACCGATGGCCGCCGCCACCGGCGCGGCGGCGGCCATCGGCTGCCCGCCGCCGAGTAGCGGCACCGGCGCAGTGAACACGCCGCCGGCTTCGCCGTAGGCGACGGCGAGCGAGCCGTCCGACCGGCCGAGGATCAGATCCGGCCGGCCGTTGCCGTTCAGGTCGTACGCCGCTACACTGGCGTACGACGAGCCTGCGGTCAGCGGAGCGCCCCCTGTGGTGCGCAGGGCCGTCCGCTTTCCGAAGGCCAGCGGAGCCTTCAGCCCCGGAGGGAGCTGCTGGTCGGCATACGCCTCATCCCCGCCTGAGAGGCCGGGGTATAGATAGATCGATCCGTCGCTGGAGCCGACGATCAGGTCGACTCGCCCGTCGCCCGTCACATCGGCGAGGGCTGGTACTGCGCGCACAGGCTCGGTGATCGCGTCGCCGAGCGACTTGTAATCCGGATAAGGAGCCAGCCGCACCGGCTGCCCGTCCGCCAGCACCCGCGTACCGCTGGAGTAGAACGAATTCGGCGTCTCTCCCGCGAAGGCCGGCTTCTCCTGGGTGCCCGTGTTCAAGTGAACGATCACGGACTCCTGCCAGCGTCCCCAAGTAAACGCGGATCGGACCAGCGAGAAGGAAGGAAGCTGCTTGTAGCGGCGCAGCAGCTCTGCCCATTGGATGCCCTCTCCGTCGCGGATCGCTTCCATCGCCTCGAAGTGATTCTGATGGGCCATCGCCGGCCGGCCGTAAGGCCCAAGCACTTTCTTCACACTGTAGCCGAGCTTCAGCTTGGATACATAGGCTGCATACTCCGTACGCAGCAGCTCATTGCCGGCAGCGAATGTGAAGTGAAAGTAAGGATCCGTCTTCAACTGGTTGCGGTCAAAGTAGAGCGCACCGACGCTTGGCTTCAGCGCTGCATTGTCCTCGGCCGCCAGCCGGTCGAACCCGAGCGCAGGGTCCATGCCGCTCTGCAGATCGTAGCCGGTTAGGTAATAGCGGTTGGGCAGGAGTGTCCCGCTTAGGAACACTGTCCCCGAACCGACCCGGTTCACGCTGTACAGCGTGAGGCCGTTCATCGTGACGATCGGCTGGGCCGTCGAAGGCTTGATGCCTTTGCCCCAGGAGAACCGGCTCAGACTGCCCTGCGTATCATGGCGGAAGAACGTATCGGCGAACGTCTGCAGCACCTGCTGCACGCCCAGCACGTCCGCATCGACGCCTGGGTAGCTCCATAAGCTGTCTCCTGGAGCCGCAGGCAGCTGAGTCTTGGCAGGAGCCGGTACGTCGATGACCTCGGCCGCCCCCAGGAAGGCGGGATCAAAGTCAGTGGCAAATTCATTTTCAAGGAACAAATGCCCGCCGCCCCGAACATAGGCTTCCAGCGCGAGGCGCTGGTCGTCCGTCAATGTCCGGTGTAGGGACGGGTCCAGATAAATGGTGTCATAGTCGTTCAGCTGGCGTGTGCTGAGACCGGTCAGCTGATGCTTGTCCAGCGAAAGTCCCGCTAGCAGAGACTGCTTCAACTGGCCGTAGGCTGACGGATCGAAGGCATCGCCTTGCGTCGCGTACAGCATCCGAACCTCCAGCCGCTTCTCCATAGGGAACAGGACAAACAGAAGAACCGCAAGCGGCAGCAGCACGAGCGCGGTCACAACCACCTTGCGGAAAGGAGTACGTATCAAAGCAAATCCCTCATTAGGCAGCATGCAACGTCATCTGCGGTAGAAATCCGTAGAACGTTGTCAATAAATTGGTAGTCCTTCGTCATTATAGCACGGATAACGGGCTTTGTTAACTTGAGGAGACGGATGCGAGCGGATCGAATAGCGCCCGGTTGCGCCCCTCTGCCTTCGCCAGGTATAAGGCTTTATCGGCTTGGGACAACACCTGTTCGGGATGTGTCAACGGATCGGGCGTGACAGAGGCCAGGCCGATACTGACCGTGATATGATCGGCTATTTCGGATCCGGCATGAGCGAGTGCTAGCTGCTCGATCTGTGCACGGAGCTGCTCCGCAATCTCCATAGCCTCTTCCACAGGAATTTCCTTCAATACGGCGGCAAATTCCTCCCCGCCGTACCGGGCGACGAAATGCCCCTTCTCCCGCATTAGTGCTTCCGCTGCCCCAGCGATTGTGCGCAGCGCCTCATCCCCGCCCAGATGGCCGTAGCAGTCGTTGTACCGTTTGAAATAATCCACGTCAAACAGAACTACCGTTAGCCGGGTTTGATTGGCGGCGGAGTCGGCCCAGGCGCGGGTTAGATATTCGTCCAGCCGACGGCGGTTTGGGATGCCGGTCAAGCCATCCAGATCGGACAGCTTCTGAAGCTTGTCCAGCGCTTCTTGAAGGCTTTTCTCCGTCCGCTTACGTTCGGTCACATCACGGACACTGAGCAGAATCGCGACTTCTTCCTTATATAAGGTAAGGGAGATCGAGAGCTCTGTTTCCATCTCCGTTCCATCCAGGCAGACGAAGACCTGTTCCATCAGCTCAGGTTTCAACTGACGGTTGAGCAGAGCTTCCACGTACTTCCGGGAGCTTTCCCGGTGGGACGGGTGCACGAACTCGAAGTAAGAACGGCCGATAATATCCTTGCGGGATACAGCATGCAGCAGTCGTATGCCCTTATCGTTAACGAATGAGATGGTGCCGTCGCGCATCATCACAAAGGTGGCATCCGGAGACGAAGCGATCAGCCCGCGGTAACGCTCCTCGCTTTCTTTGAGCTTCCGGTTAGAGGCGTGAGCACGAACGATGTAGAGAAATACCTGAACGGACAGAAGGCCTGTCACCGACGAGAAGGCCCAGTGGTAGAGCAGCACGGAGTACAACTTGCCTAGTTGTCCAGCATAATTCAGGTTAAGCGTGATCGTGGCGGATATCACAATAAGCCCGACCGTATTCAGAGACACGAAGCGCGGCATCGTTAATCCGCGCCGGCCGGCAATAGCACCAAACAGGACCGAGAGCAGCAGCATCATGATGGAAGAGGAAACGGAGGGATAAGAGACGCCGAATAAACCGATGCGGCCGACGATGAGCACGAACCCGGTCACTAGCGCCGGAATCAATCCGCCCTGCAGAGCGGCGACGATGAGTGGGATATGGCGAAGATCGGCGATCACGCCGTCGCCCACCTGCAGGCTGAACTCCATCAGCAAGACTCCGAACAATCCGAAGCAGAAGCCCCCGAACACTTTCCACTTCCATGGGGATTCCCGCGTGAGCGGATGTCCTTTGAACATTTGCCCGATGAAGAAAAAGGAGGCAACTAGTATCGAAGCGTTAATGACAAAGTCTCTGATCATGACAGGCGGTTCACCACCATTCGATGAGGTTGAGCGGAGGGCTCTGCTTGGATAGCGTTAGGCTATCGATAATAAACTGAAATTTCGGGGCTTTGGTCATAATTTATAATCTTATTCGTCACGATTTGACATTTTTCCTTGTGCTTGAACTATTTTTGATTTTATCTTGATTCTTTTGAACTGAATTTGGAAACCTCAGGAGGCGATGGTTTGGCAAGCCTATTTCTGTTACACTAGATAGAGGCGTGTCTTCACGCCTTATACTAGGTTCCAAAGCTTGGAGGAAACGATTGATGCTGCGTACTATTCGCAAATCAGATATAGAGCTGCTGGCGCCTGCGGGCGACTGGGATTGTCTGCGTGCGGCGGTGGCCAACGGCGCTGATGCTGTGTTTTTCGGCGTGGAGAAATTCAACGCGCGGGCGCGGGCCCATAATTTTCATACGGACGAGCTGCCGGATATTATGTCCTTCCTGCACCGGTACGGGGTCAAGGGGTATTTGACCTTCAATATCCTCGTGTTCGAGGAGGAGCTGGAGGGGGCCAAGGAGCTGATCGAGGCCTGTATTGATGCGGGCGTGGATGCGGTCATCGTGCAGGATCTCGGGCTGGTGCGGATGATCCGCGAGATTTCTCCAGACTTCCCGATCCACGGCTCGACGCAGATGACGATCACTTCGCCGGAGGCGGTCGAGTTCACCAAGCCGTTCGATCTCGAGGTCGTCGTTCTGGGTCGTGAGAACAACCTCAAGCAGATCAGGCAGATTGGCGAGCAGGCCAAGCTGCCGATGGAGGTATTCGTGCATGGCGCGCTCTGTGTGTCGTATTCGGGGCAATGCCTGACCTCCGAGATGTGGGGCGGACGCTCCGCCAACCGTGGAGAGTGCGCACAGGCCTGTCGTCTGCCTTACGATCTGATGGTGGATGGCGAGCAGAAGCCGATGGGCGATGTGGCTTATCTGTTGTCTCCGAAGGATCTGGCTGCTATCGAGCTGATCCCGGAGCTGATCGAAGCAGGCGTCAAGTCGTTCAAGATCGAAGGACGCCTGAAAACTCCGGAATACGTATCCAACGTTGTCAGCAAATACCGCAAGGCGATTGACCGCTACTTCGACGGAGAGAACCCGATGCCGACCAAGGAAGAGCTGCGTGAGCTGGAGCAGAGCTTCTCCCGCGGCTTTACGCACGGCTTCCTCAAGGGCACCAACAACAAGCAGCTGGTGGAAGGCACCTTCCCTAAGAGCCGTGGCGTATATCTGGGCCGCGTGAAGCAGGTGCTCCGCGATGGGGTGACCTGTGAGCTGGAAGCTCCGCTCAAGCGCGGAGACGGCATCGTCTTCGACGCGGGAGACCCGACGAAGAAGGAAGAGGGCGGACGCGTCTATGATCTGCGGCGCCAAGGCATTAAGTTCGAGGGCGAAGCGCCCGGCGGCTTGATTGAGATCGTCCCGGGCCGTAGCGATATCGATCTGAAGCGGGTGCATGTCGGCGACCGGATCTGGAAGACCAACGATCCGCATCTCGACAAGCGGCTTCGTCAGACGTACGAGACGGACAAGCCGTACCGGACTTTCCCGGTCCGCGTCAAGGTCACAGGGACGGCTGGGCAGCCGCTGCGCAGCGTGTGGACGGACCCGGCGACGGGCGCATCCGTGACTGTCGAGTCGGAGCTGCCGCTGGTTCCGGCGGAGAAGCGTCCGATGGATGCTGCGCTGTTCGAGGAGCAGTTCGGCCGGCTGGGCGGCACCGTACTCGAGCTGGAGTCAGTGGACGTTCATCTGAACGGCGATCTGATTGTGCCGATGCGCGAGCTGAACCAGATGCGCCGTCAAGCAGCCGAGCTGCTGGTTGTTGAGCGTGAGCGCCCGCGTGCCTACGTGAAGCGTCAGGTCGAAGCCTACGGCGACGCTCCGTTGCTTGCGCCTCCTTCGGCTGCGCCTCAGGGTGGACAGGCTCGCTCCGTACTGACGGTGCTGTGCCGGAACCTGGAGCAGGTCGAGGCGGCTATCGAGACGGACGTCGAGATGATCTACGCGGACTTTGAATTCATCAAGCAGTTCCCGGCTGCCGTAGAGGCTTGCCGCCGGGCGGGCAAGAAGATCGCGCTGGCGACACCACGTATCCATATGCCGGGTGAGACCGGTTATTTCAAGAATATCCTGAAGCTCGGACCGGATGCCGTACTTGTCCGCAATACGGGAGCGGTCTACTGGTTCATGCGCTACCTGGCTGAGCATCCGGATGAGCCGCAGCCGGAGCTGATCGGGGACTTCTCGTTGAACGTGGCGAACCACAAGGCGGTATCCTTGTTCACGGATGCGGGCTTGTCCCGGGTGACGCCGTCGTACGATCTGAACATTCAACAGATGGTCGATCTGCTGCGTCGTTCGGATACGTCCCGTCTGGAGGTCGTCATCCATCAGCATATGCCGATGTTCCATACGGAGCACTGCGTCTACTGCACGTTTATGAGTCCGGGTACGGACTATACGAACTGCGGACGCCCTTGCGAGGAACAGCGCGCTTCGCTGCGCGACCGGGTCGGCTTCTCTCATCCGGTGCGGGTGGACGAGGGCTGCCGCAACACGGTGTACAATGCAATCGACCAGTCGGGCGCAGAGTACCTCACCAACTTCATGGAGCTCGGCGTGAACCGCTACCGGATCGAGTTTCTGGAGGAGACGCCGGATAAGGTGCACGAAGTCATCGCGCTCTATCAGCGCGCTATCCGCGGGGAGGTCAGCGGGACCCAGGTATGGAAGACGCTCAAGTCCACCAACCAGCTCGGCGTCACGCGTGGTCAATTGGTGAAATAAAGCGAAGCGGGAAGCCGCTTTAAGGGAAAAGGGCCCTCTGCAGGTCACAGTTCACAGGAACTGACGCAGAGGGCCTTTTGTGTGCATACGGCATGATTTGGGTGTTTTACCTCACAGACTCCGGGAGGTAGATGGCATGATTTGCGGGTCGACCCGCTTGAACCTGGTTATGGCTTGAGCGCGTCTTCCCTCTTATTGTTGTCCACACCGCGGATATGTTACCCTTAGGAAATTACTGATCTGCAAAGGTGGTCTTGAGATGGCTCGTCAGTCTCGTGAACGAATGATTGAAGGTGCTGTAAAGCTCCTCGCTATGCGAGGACTGCACGCCTCATTTACAGAAATAATTGAAGCCACCGGTGCCCCCCGAGGGTCGATATACCATCATTTCCCTGGTGGAAAAGATCAGCTTATAGCTGAAGCCATCGATCTGGCCGGAACTCAGGCTATCGGCATCATCAACGCTTTGGAAGGCCAGCCGGCCGAAATTGTTGCCGGACAGTTTATTGGCATCTGGAGAGCGTTATTAACGAACACCAATTATCAAGCGGGCTGCTCGGTTCTGGCCGTTACGGTGGCATCGGACTCCCAGGATTTACTTCATCGGTCGGCTGCAGTATTTCGCCAGTGGTGCGATCGTCTGTCCGAGCTGCTAGTCCTGGGCGGACTCAACAAGGAGGATGCGCGTGGCCTTGCGGCACTGCTTGTTGCTTCTTGCGAAGGTGCCGTCGCGATCAGCCGCGGCCAAAAGTCCATGGAGGTCTTTGAATTGGTAGCTGAGCAATTGATCATGCAAGTGAAAAGCGCAAGTGCCCATTCTTGATATTACGTCTGATCCGAAGCCGATCCCAAGCTTGCCGCAGCGGCTTGGGCGGCCAACGCAGCAAACTCTTCTTGGCCGAAGGCCGTGCCATTGATTCCCCAACCGCCCTCAGCGGCTTCCGTTAGGATGACCCATGTCCGTGTTGCCTGTGTCTCATCACCTGTAATACGGGCAACGATTTCTGTGGCTTCTCGGGTAAATCTTCTTTGTCCCTCGCGATTTAAAGCTCCAGGAGGAGTAATAACTTGAATCCGGATATTCTTAGCCGAAGGGGTGCTTCCTGTATGAATGGCCTCTGAGCTCAGACGGTGAATAAAAACAGCCGTGTTGTTCAGGTGAAACGGACCAGGGGACTCAACCCCTTCGGCTCGCAGCACGGCAAGGGCCAGCTCTGTTCCAAGCTGGCTATTCGCGTCGACGGGGATAAGGTGATCTGGCGTGTAAATATCAATCATGGGCATGGTTATCGTCTCCTCATACTTTTTTTGGATAAAACTATGACGTTCATCATAATTCTATATTATGACGATCGTCATAGTCAATGCCGTATTTATTCCTGCCGTCCTCCTCAATGGGCATTAGGTGAGGACGGTGGAGGTAGACGCCAAAACCCAAGGAGCTAGGCGACCTGGAGGTCCTTAGCGCCTTGGGTTTCATTTGTTACCCCTTTATGCATTTTCGGCTCTATTCGCTTAGAAGCCTCTCTTAGCTTTTTGATCCAGATACAAGGATTGCGGCACGAGATCGCCGCCGGTGCCAATGCCCTCTACCAGATCCTGTGGAGCAGAGGGGTCCGAGGCGGGCACTGTATACTGCACGCCGTTCGCAGGTCCATGCGTTCCGAAGACGTAGCCTTGGCCGAATTGTTTGGACTTGACGATGGCGGATTGACCCGGCCCGTAAGCGAGCCCGTTCGTATTCCAGATGACGGATTGGGAGGTCGTCCAGCCGTGCTCAATCGTGCCATACGGCCGGTATACGGCCTCGATAAAGTCTCCGTTCATCCTCATATTGTCGAGCAGATTCGCCATGCTCAGGTGCATGTGGAAATCCGTCGCCAGCCGCGGCGTATTGGACGTGCTGTTATAAATGACATTTCCGCTGGTCCACATGCTCTGGAATGTAAAGCTGTGTCTAGCGTTGGTCGCGATGGCGTTTTGAATCAGATTGTCGCTTCCCGCGATTTGATACAAGTAGCCGTTTCCACCCTCACCCCGGTATTGCGGCTTCTGAAAGTGCGTATTTTGGATGGTTACGGACCGGGCCTGATACAAAGAGATGCCATGAGACAGCACATGATAGTCGCTGCTGTTACCGCTTGGTCTATAGCTGTTGATATTGTTGACCCAGCTGTTCTTCGTATGCGAGATCGAAATCGCCTTGGACGCATGGACGTCATAGGCCGCCGTGCCCGCGTTTTTATAATCGAGATCGCCCCATGTCGTACCCGGATGCTGCTTCATGCCGATGGACAGGCTCTCGATGCCCACCTCGCTAAGCGGCTCCGCGACCTTGTACACACGAACGTTATCCCGCGTTTTCAGCGGATAGCGGATCGGAATATCGACCGTCAGCGAGTTGGTCGCCGCGTTGATCGCTGTAATTTTGCGGTTGAAGGCAGGACCCTTCAAGGAAGCGTCCCACTTGCCGGTCATGCCGTGCTCGGCAATAAAGGCGGGCGTCATATCTGAACGGATCACGATAAATTCGTTCACGTTGTATCCGCTTACACTATTGACCGGAATCGTATGCGTTCGGGGCTGCAAGTCATTGCGGACCGCAGTCGGCGTATTGACCGGCGCGAACCAATCGCCCGACGTCGTTGGCGCTACGCGGATAACCGATTTTTCCCGCATCGAAGTGGAGTCATTGAACAGGAAAGTCGAATTCGTTCCCGCGCCTCGCAGCACCACGTTGTTTTGGTTGATCCACAGCGAGCTGGAGCTGGAGCCCTGCGGCTTCACCTTGTACGTGCCTGCCGGCAAATACACGATGCCTCCGCCGGCCGTACCGGCTGCGTTGATCGCGTTCTGGATCGCATTCGTCGAATCGTTCGCGCCGGAAGCATCGGCCCCGTACTGCGTGACCACGTTATACGTAGCGCCGGGAGGCGTCGTAGGGGGCGATTTTTCGCCTCGCCAATAGCCCGCATATGAAAAATCTTGCAAGAAACGTCCTTGACTATCCTGATACCCTGGTGTCCAGTTCGCCGGATATAGCGAGCTCCTCCATGGTGCACCTGCATTGGCAGCGCTTGCAGGAATGAGTAAGGTTAACACCAGTGCCCATGCACCTGCCAACTTCGCCAGCTTGCTAGCGTTTTGCTTCTTCAACATCATTCATCCAACCTCCATTTTTTCGTCGTTATGAAGCTGATGCCATGTCTGGCTGCCTTTCCTTTTCTGTACTCGACCTCCTTCATTCTTGGCATCTAAGAGAAAGTACCCTCTTCATCTCGTAGAGCTGCTTGACCGCCCTACTTCCCTTCATTATACGGATTCCGCATGCCGGCGAAATCCTCAGAATCCAAAAACCGATTGACAAAAAATCTATTGGAAGGAAAAAAATGATACTTTTAATGCCATAATCCAAGAAGCTAGGTAACCCGAAGGTCCCTAACTTCTTGGAGTGGTATTTTTGAAACAGTCTTCGTTTTCGCTTGCAGCGGCTGCATGTCAGGTAGGTATGCTTCCGAACTAAGCGGGTTACCCGGGAGGGATATTCCTTTGAAGGACTGCTTAGTCCAGTCGGAATCAACCGGTTAGGAGAAGCTTACGCTGCGTCAGTCTCCACCGCCGCCACAGCTGCTGCAGGAAGAGCCTGAGGAACAGCTGGAGGACGAGCCATCGGAAGAAGAGCCATCGGATGAAGAGCAACCACTCCCGCCACCGTCACCGTGTCCGTCCGAGTCATGACGGCTATCCTCCCAGAACGTCGCTCCACAGGCACTGCCGCACGAAGAGCTGGATGACATCGCCTGCAGCTTGGACTCCTCTTGCATGAAATGCTGCTTCATCAGTCCGTCGAAATCCATAAGCTCCGCAGCTGAGTAGACCATGAGGGCTCCCGCAAGATAAGGCATATAATCGGGAGAGCCAGCTGCTGGCTTGTCGGCCTGGTACGTGGCCCCGGGGTTAGCGTCCTCAGCCTGCTCCATGGCTTTCTGGGAGAGGGAGCGGACTGCAAGGTGAATGTCTTCGTCTTCAGAAGCCGCGGCCCGGTTGAACCGGCGGTCGATCACCTCGCTCTGCGTCGCCGAGCGCAGCTCCTCAAGCATCCCGGTGCTAATCGGATGGCGGAAGAACGGTCCCCAGATTCTTGCCGAATACGGAGTGGGGACGAACATCTGCGCGTACACCCAGTCGAACCAGGCCCGTCCGCCCGGATCGGGTCCCGAGGCTTCTCCGGTATGTGGAGCATGATGTATGGTCGATCCGACGAACGTTTCTCCGAATTGATGGTATTCCCGGGTAAACATCAGCATCTCATGCCAGATATCATCGACGGCTTCACTGAACATCGGCACGTCGCGGAGAACCGCCGTCATCAGAAAGTACCGTTTGAGCTCCAAGAGCTTCCATTTGAACTCGGCATCACTCATGGCAGGCTGGTGAGCCTGTACCCGTTCCTTAATTTTAGCTTCATAGGGGCCGCTGAGAGCGCCCTCAAGTCTCCGTACAGCAGACTGCAAGGGGATATGCGCTTGCAGGCCCAGCATGTCGGGCAGAGGCGTATCTGCATAAACAGGAGGAGCAGGGGGATTAACCCTGCGTGCAGAACGGGCCGAGTTGCTGCTGACCATGACCCGCACGAGCCAAACGACGGCGAGAACGATGATGAAAATAATAAGTCCGGACATATCTGGCCTCCTTGCGAAACAAGAATGCCGCTAGCCTGGGCTTGGCGGGTTATTTTCATTTTACCATAGTTGGAAATCCATGAGTTCTCTTTTACTGAGTCATTTTCCGAAAAAATCTCGCTCACATTTTAGACACATTTTTTTAATCATTTTTTCAGCTTCGGTTAAGCTGGCATTATTGTTTCCCCGCTATATTGTGGATGGCGGTTAAACGGCCCCAAAGTTGGAAATGGCTGTAGCAAGGATATGTGGAACGATTAGGGGGTTTCGATGTGCTTGAGGTCAAACAGGTAAGCAAGCTCTATGAGAACCAGAGGGGCGTTCACAACATTGATTTTTCGATGACGCGGGGTGAAATTGTCGGGTTCCTGGGGCCCAACGGCGCCGGGAAGACAACCACGATGCGCATGATTACCGGCTACTTGAACCCGACCCGAGGCTCGATCGCGATTGACGGCCTGCCGATGGCAGACCATCCGAAGAAGGCCCGGCAGAAGATCGGCTATTTGCCCGAGACACCGCCGCTATATCCGGAGATGTCGATCACGTCGTACTTGAAGTTTATCGCCGACCTGCGGGATATTCCGGTCCGTGAGCAGAAGACGAGAATCGGTGAGGTTATCGAGCGGCTCGGTCTCCAAGGCAGGGAGCGGCAGATCATCCGCAGTCTCTCCAAAGGGTACAAGCAGCGGATTGGACTGGCCCAGGCGATTCTTCACGGCCCGGACCTGCTCGTGCTGGACGAGCCCACCTCGGGCCTCGACCCGAAGCAGATTATTGAGATCCGCGCGCTGATCCGCGAGCTTGGCGAGAACCATACCGTGCTGCTCAGCACGCATATTTTGCCCGAGATCAATGCGCTCTGCAACCGGGTGCTTATTATTCATCAAGGCCGGATCGTGCTGGACGGACAGCCGGACCAGCTGGCGAATTCCTTGAACGATACCTTCGAGGTGTCGCTTGAGGTGAAGGGAGACCGCGACACGATTCTGACCGAGCTTCGCGGGACGCCCGGCGTTACAGCTGTCCGGGAGCTGAACGATGCACCAGAGTCTGCCTTGGCTGCGGGGATCAAGACGGAGGATACGGCTGTGGAAGCAGCTGGCGGGGCCGAGGATGCCCTTGTGGACGGTCTGGGCTCGGATGCCCGATCTGGCGATACGGAGCCTTCACAGTTGGCGGCCGCAGATAGCACGGGCACCGTGAAGGTGGTCGTCGAGTCGGCTGACCGTCAGGATATCCGTGAAGCTGTGTTCTACAGGCTCGCTGAGAAACGGCTACCGATTCTGTCCATGAAGAAGGAAAGCCTCAGTCTCGAGGATATCTTCCTGAAGCTGACCACAGATGAACGGCTTGATGGCAACGAGGCTGCGGACGGTGGGCAGACTCAAGCCGGGGAGACCTCCGGATCGGCAGAATCTGCAGCAGATAGAGGAGGTGACTCGCATGCGTAGAACGATGGCCATGACCCGCAAGGAGCTTCAGATGTACTTCTATTCGCCGATCGCGTATGCGGCGTTCGCTTTCTTCTTCGTGATTGCCGGGTATTTCTTCAGCGCGAACTTCCTGTACCCGCCGTACGTGGTAGATGTGCGGCCTGTGTTCGGGAACATCACGTTCGTCTTTCTGTTCATCGTGCCTCTGCTGACGATGCGCCTCGTATCCGACGAGTTGCGCCAAGGTACGGATGAGCTGCTGCTCACCTCGCCGATCAGCATTGCTGAGATTGTCGTCGGCAAGTTTGCCTCGACGCTGGCGGTGCTGCTGCTGCTGGTCGTAGGCAGCCTGCTCTATCCGCTCATCCTGAGCGCTTACGGTCCGCTCGATCAGCCGGTACTGTGGCTGTCTTACCTGGCGATGTTCCTCGTCGGAGCGGCGATGATGTCCGTCGGCCTGTTCGCCTCCACGCTGTCTTCCCATCAGATGGTGTCAGGGATTGCTTCCTTCGCCATCCTGCTCGTCTTCTGGACGATCGAATGGCTGGGCGACACGATCGGCGGCAAGGTGAAGGATTTCCTCGGCATGTTCTCCATCGTCTCCCGGGCGGGAGACTTGCAGAAGGGCGTGCTGGACTTCGCCGACGTGCTGTTTTACGTGACATTCATTCTGGTGTTCCTGCTCCTGAGCATTCAGGTGCTGGAGCGCAAGCGCTGGAGATAACAGGCGCATAGAGCCGGCAAGCTGCCGGCCAGCGCCGCCGAAGAAGGGGGAAGGTGCAAGGTGAACAAGTGGATCCGCGGAACGAATGCGACCGTGCTGTCGCTGGCGGTGATCGGCATCTTTATCGTGCTGACGATTTTTCTGAACTCAGCCAAAAACCTGCAGGTCGATTTGACCGAAAACAATAAATTCACGCTGTCCGACCAGACGAAGCAAACGCTCGGGACCCTGGATAAGGACATCAAGATCATCTCGCTGACGACGACGGATACGAATCCGTACATGAAGCGGGAGGTCACCGAGCTAGTGCAGGAATATAAGAAACGTACGGGCAAGATCACGTTCGAGGAGTACGATGCCGTTCAGAATCCGGCCGTAGCCAAGCAGTACGAGGTGAGCCCAGCCGGGACACTGGTGGTCCAAAGCGGCAACCAGAAGAAGACATTGAACTTCTACGACATGTTCCTGCCTAGCCAGCAGAATCCCAATGGGTACAGCTTCGCCGGCGAGGAGAAGCTGACGCAGGCACTCGTCAATCTCGATGTGAAGGAGAAGCGCAAGCTGTACTTCCTCTCGGGGCATAACGAAATTCCGCTGGCGGAAATGGGCCTGTGGCGTACGGGCCTCGAGGATGCCAACTATGAGGTCAAGGAACTCAACCTGCTTCGCGACGGCAAAATCCCGGATGACGCCGAAGTGCTGGCCATCATCGGTCCGGAGAACGATCTGAGCGACCAGGAGGCCGATCTGATCAAGACGTTCCTCTCCGGCAAGGGCAAGCTGTATCTGGCGCTTGGGTTCAATCCCGATATGTCGGCCGCTTGGAAAAATCTCGACGGCGTCATGTCGGCCTACGGGATCAAAGACCAGCACGCTGTCGCCATCGAGCCGAAGCAGAGCGCGATGAACAGCCCGCTGAGCATCGTGCCTGAGTATAGCGGCCATGAGATTACACGCAAGCTGCAGGAATACAACCTGTTGACCGTGATGACACTGGCCGTTACGCTGAATGCCGATCAGCCCAACGCTGACTTCCCAGCGACGCCGATTCTCAAGACGACGGCAGCTGCCTATGGGGAGACCGATCTGAAAACCTTGTCCGCGCAAGGGTCTTCCAAGAAGGATGCGACAGATGTCGCCGGTCCGCTGAATCTCGGTTATGTGGTGGAAAGCAAGGATAAGAAGCCGAAGGCGGTCGTGCTCGGCGGGTCAACGTTCCTCGTAGACCAGTTCATTCAGATGCAGGGCAACCGGGACTTCGCACTGAACAGCATCGGCTGGCTGCAGGAGCAGACCGATCAGGTTACGATCCGTCCGCGGGAGGGAGACAACCTATCGACCGCGCTCGTAACCAATGAGCAGGCGAACTTCATTTTCCTCGGTACGGTCATACTCTTCCCGCTACTCTTCCTGCTGATAGGCGGAGGAATCTGGTGGAGGAGGAGAAAAGGATGAAACGGCTGATCCCGACGATCGTGTTGGTCGTCCTCTGCATCGGCGGGTTCTGGTACGCATCGAGCCGGGATTTCTTCCGGGAAAAGTCTCCGGAGACGCCGGGTCTTGTAGCTGTGAACAAGGATAATGTGACGGGCTTCACGATCCATGCCGGAACGACGGACATCGTCATAGAACGCAAGGATAACGCATGGACGATGGTCAAGCCTTCCGCGCTTCCGCTCACCAAGGAGGATGCCGATGCTTGGGTGGATACGTTCACCTCGCTGAAGAAGGATAAGATGGTTACGGAGGCGGCAACCGACCTTGGACAATTCGGCTTGGCGGAGCCCAAGCAGCGCTACACCGTCAAGCTCGCCGGAGGCGGCGAGCAGACGCTGGAGGTCGGCGATGCGACGCCGGTCAGCGGCTCGTCGTATGCCAAGCTGGGAGGCTCGAGCACGGTATTCCAATTGGCGGATGCCACGTTGCAATTGTTGGCCAAGCAGCCGATTGATTTCATGGAGAAGACGGCTGTGAAGGTGGAGTATGAGAAGGTTCGGGCACTGACCGTGCAGTGGCAGGGGGCGTCCTGGACACTGACCAAGGCGGAGCCGGATAAGTCCTCATTCGAAGCCAAGTGGAAGCTCGGCGATCGTGAGCTGGCAGGCACCGATGCTACCGGCTATATGGATCGGGCAGCCTCACTGGTCACGGAGCAGCCCGTGAAGAAGGCATCGGAGGTAGCCGGCCTTGACCATCCGGACCTGCGTCTCACGCTGAAGACCACGGATGACAGCGGGAAGGAAGCCGATACCGTCTATGTCGGCAAAGCCGCGGGAGAATTCGTATGGGTAGTCCGGGAGGGCGGTGAATGGGCCTTTGCGGTTCCGTCCGGAGCTGTACAAGAGCTGGCTGATCAGGGCAAGGAGAAGCCAACTGCGGAGACGCCCAAGGCTGACGGGGAAGCTCAACCGTCCGGATCGTAACCATCGATGAGATAGCAACTAAGTATAAGCAAAAAAACGTACGAGCGAACTCGTACGTTTTTTTGCTGTATACGCGGATCGTCACCAAGCTAATGTGTTCAGCGACACAAACATACATTCATTAAAACTGCGACACAAATGTGCTGCTTCTATTCGTATCGCAGTTTTGTATTTTTTTAGTTTAGTTTCTTTCGGCGTTTTTTAACTGAATTGAATGGACATTCATATATAATCTCATCGGTCTTATTTTGCGTTGGCACTTTTGTGTCATTGGACAATTTCTGTTGTCCAGATATGGCTTGTGTCACAATCAAAGTTTTCTGCTGATTGATTCATTTACTCACCGCCTTTTGATACATAATCGTTAGAAATACTTTAGTTGATCTAATGACTTCACTTTGATTACTCTCAACAGTGTTATTTTGCACAATCAGATCTTCAGTAGTTGATCTAAGTTCGGAGCTACTAGTTATCTCATTAGTCCGTTTAAGATTGGCTAACTTATTTCGGCTTGATCTATTTTTAACAGCATGCTGCTCCAAATACCGCTGGTAACACTCAATTGGATCATCCGCCGCGGAAATGTGAAGAAGTTTGTTTTTTCGAAGCTTATTAATTTGCTTCCGTATTTGTAGACTATGCGGAGTTATCCCCCACTTCCCTGTAGCTGCTAAAGCACCGAATTCACTCCCATCTGGGAGAAATGATTGGATTACTCTTAGATCGTCCATATTAATTAACATTTGGAAATTCAATAGGTCTGTTTTCTTGTAACAGGGGTTTACTGTGTTATGTAAATCGTTCACTATTTCCAATAGGAAAAGCAAAGATACTGAACAAAGGATATCGAAACTCCTACGCCGAAGCATAGGAGTTTATTTTTTAGTTTTTCATGAGCAAGTGTTCTGTATAGAGAATGGTGGCCACAGTGGTGCTGGGGATGGATCTGATTCTATACTAAATACAAGCTGAAGGCTTATTAAAAAGGAGTATAAGATAGACTGGCGCTAAACGAGAGTTGGGTGATATCAGCTGCTGAGGGATCGGTCGACATAAGCGTCCTTACACGAATACCAATACGATCACCCTCAGCGACTATTAACGATCCCCCAACATTTCTATTCGTTGCGGTACGGAACGTACCGGCTGTAATGACCGTATTCGGAAATCCGAAGCGAACCGAGCTAGTCAGCGGAGTTGTCACGTAAGGTGCGGAAATATGATCAATCCCAGTATTAGGAACTGACGGTGCGCGGAATACTGTAAACTCATACTGAAGACCGAGGGTGTTTATAGAAACCACAGATGCAACTAATAAATCTACACTTATTTGTAAATCTTGAACGGTACCCGCATGTGGAATTGGGAAAGCAAAACCACCTGCTTCGGGCGGCATAGTTGATTCTCCAGAACCGCCAATAACTTCAACTGTGTGATTTCCAAAACCCATTAAAATTGGAGCGGCTGATACCACTGTAGCACCACTGATGATGATACCCGTTGAAAATGGAATTAATCCTGCACCTCCAGCTGCTCCTGTTGAACCCGTTGCCCCAGCCGGACCAGGTATACCTTGGGCTCCAGGAGCACCTGTTGCTCCAGCCGGACCGGGTATACCTTGGGCTCCAGGAGCACCTGTTGCTCCGGCCGGACCGGGTATACCTTGGGCTCCAGGAGCACCTGTTGCTCCAGCCGGACCGGGTATACCTTGGGCTCCAGGAGCACCTGTTGCTCCGGCCGGACCGGATATACCTTGGGCTCCAGGAGCACCTGTTGCTCCAGCC
>NZ_JBBPCC010000023.1:141789-144819 GCF_038070315.1 Paenibacillus filicis
CGGGTATACCTTGGGCTCCAGGAGCACCTGTTGCTCCGGCCGGACCGGATATACCTTGGGCTCCAGGAGCACCTGTTGCTCCAGCCGGACCGGGTATACCTTGGGCTCCAGGAGCACCTGTTGCTCCAGCCGGTCCCATTGCCCCAACTGGTCCTCTTGGTCCTGCCGGACCTTCTGCTCCGGCTGGTCCTTGTGGTCCCATTTGTCCAGCTGGGCCAGGCAACCCTTGAGGTCCTTGAGGTCCCTGAGGGCCTCCGGCCGGACCAGTTGGTCCTTGTGGTCCCGGAGGGCCAACAACCGTCGGAGTTGTAACATTCACTTCAGGTGGGGGACACTTTACGTGAATTATTTTTTTAATGACTCGCGGACAACGTTTCCTTTTCTTTCCTTTCGAAGGGCAAATAAGTATGGTTTTCTTTTTACACCGTTTCTTATCATCTTGACAACTCAATACTGACACCTCCCTATAGATATGGTTCAGTGTACGTGGGTAGTTTATTTTAGGCATGGACTAATACCCTGTTTTAGCTACACTAAAAATTATTTTTAGAAAAATAGGTTAATGATAGGGTAGTTTTGTCCTTGGTTTTACTTTAACTGTAAGCGTCAAATAGCCCTCATCAGATTATTGCTGTTAATTTGTGTCGCTGGACATAATGGGAGGATTGGATACTTAGACTCTGAAAATTCAGGATAAACTTGAAGGATGATGTCGATTCAAGTTGATAAATGGAAAGCAGCAAGAAGTATATCAGCGACTTTAAAAATATCAATTGCAATTGAGGTTCCTCAGAACTATAATCTGTCTCGAAGAGGGAAATAAATGTAGAAAAATGTCGAACTTATATGGAAAAGGAGGTAATGGTCTGATCAAGGCTTTCTCTCGTTTCTCGTCCACTGGCAAGGCTTGCTTACTGATACGTACATAATCCAACAAGACTGGCGAGGTGCAAAAGGATGAAGTGGTTCCTGAATCTCAAGACAGCTCCAAAGCTTATTCTGGCGTTTGTAAGCGTTGCCCTGATTTTGGCTGCTGTAGGTGTATATGCCCTGACCCAACTAAGCAAGATGAAGGATAATCTGGACGAACTGTATTCGAATAACCTGATATCTGTCCAAGAGATGTCTGCGACTCAAATTGCCTATCAAAATTTGAGAGTACTCGTGCGGGATGCCAGCCTGACCCCTGCTCAGGCGGATAAGGAAAAGCTATTGCTCACGATCCCTAGCCTCAAGAAAGAAGTCGATAACAAAATTCAAGCCTATCGTTCAACCACGCTGACTCCTCCCGAGCTGGCCGAACTGGCTGTCTTCGATATGGAATGGGAGGCCTACCAGAAAGCTTACGACCAGGCTATCGAGCTCGTGCGCAAGCAGGATCAGACAGAGTTCATCAGCTATATGGGCAAGGAGCTGGCGGCACAAGGAGAACGACTGAGAGCAAGTCTGAATCGGTTGATCGATCTGAACGTGAAGTTGGCCGAGCAGAAGAACGTCGATAGCGTTCAGGCCTATAACAACGCACGTCTGATCATGCTTGCTGTCATGATCGGAGCTTTTATCATCAGCATATTGATCGGGTACGTGATTGCGCAGACAATCGCCCGTCCTCTCGGACAGATGGCGGTTCTGGTCAGCCAGCTAGCCGATGGGGATCTCCGCCATCAACTGGATCGCCAGACCCGAGACGAGGTGGGTATGCTGGCCGGCTCCATTAACCGGATGGTGGACAGCTTGAGAAGTCTGCTCGGCGGGATCTCCGTCTCCTCCCAGAGTCTTGCAGCGGCGGCCCAGCAAATCTCAGCAACGACGGAGGAAGTGGCCAGCGGCAGTGCGACCCAAGCCAAATCTGCCCAGTCCATCGCGGAGCTATTCACGGAGCTCTCCTCGGCGATCAATTTTGTAGCTACAAGTGCGGAGCAGGCGGCAGAGCTTACTGGCAACACGGTGCAAACGGCGGACGAAGGCCGAAAAATCATTGATGACTCCATCAAGAGCATGGATACCGTCAATCAGACGATCTCCGCCTTAGAAAAGGACTCTTTGAAAATCGGGGAAATTATCGAAGTGATCGACGATATTGCCGATCAAACCAATCTGCTTGCGCTGAACGCTGCGATCGAGGCGGCTAGAGCGGGGGATCAGGGCCGTGGCTTCGCGGTGGTGGCCGAAGAAGTGCGCAAGCTGGCTGAGCGCAGCGTAGCGGCAACGCGGGAAATCTCGGTCATTATCAAGCTGATGCAGGAGAATACGAAACGGAGCGTATCGGCCGTTTCGGAGAGCGTCTCTCATTCTGTGCGGACGGGGGAAGCCTTCGGCAGGATTGTATCCATGGTCAACGCTTCCTCGAGCAAGGTGAATGAAATCGCCGCAGCCTGTGAGGAGGAGGCAGCTCAGGCCTCCGAGGTCATGGCTTCCGTCGAGCAGGTGGCGTCGTCCAGTCAGGAATCGGCTGCAGCTTCGGAAGAAACGGCAGCAACCTGTCAGACGCTAGCTAACCTTGCGGAAGAGTTGAATACGGCTGTTTCTGTATTTAAGACTCATTAACATAAGGATATACCTCTTAGAACCCGTACCGGTTCAATGATAGTCAACAAGCCCTAACCATTGCTGTTAGGGTTTTTTGGCTTGTTTGATAGATTTCAAGTGAGAGGTGGCATTTCCATAGTTAGTGCTCGCATGCGGGAGAACCGGGGGAAGAGCCGGAATACGAGATCCTAGGGTAGAATCAGACATGTAGCGGGAAATTGCGAGAAGTGTTTCAAGGCATGGTTTACTTATGAGAGAACAACGGGAAAGAATCACAATAAGCTGCAAAAAACAGGTATAAAGACCGTGGAAAGCAGGCATTTACCGTTTTTAAATCTAATCTTGAGGGTATAAGGATGTATGTTTCAGCTAAAATGTCGTACAATATCTGTTGTACGAAGGAGGGGCCAACATGAACCCGCAAAATAATGATTCCATTGAGGTAATTCGTCACAACAACAAGTCTGGCCCAAGCGGCGATGGATACTCCGATGAGCAGAT